>JBCCJK010000003.1 GCA_039027815.1 Verrucomicrobiota bacterium | reverse complement strand
TTTCTCCAACACTTCGCGCTCTTCCTTGCTCAATTCCAACGGTGCTTTCGGTCGTCCTTTTGCCATACTTGCATACTCGACCATCGGAGAAAAAGTACAAATTATCAATGATACTTTTTTCCCTAACAGGACACTAGCAGCGGTCTCATAAATAGGACGATTTCCATTCATGGAGACCGCTTTTTGAAACCGCCTAGTATTGGTGGCCCGCGACGTCCCCGGCGCGGGCCACCGGGGAAAGCTTGCTACTCTGGTTTCCGGGGGGCTTCTGCTAGGATGGTCTTCGCGATATCCCTTTGGTTCTCTGCCCTATTCATCGATGACTCCTATACACCTCACAAAGAATACGACTTCTATTTGCGAGACCGCTGCTAGGGTAGGGGCTGCATCAGCACGAAGGGGGTGACGACCGTGGCGCGGAAGCGAGGGGCGGTGGCTTGGTCCCACTGCTGGGCGTGTTGGGGACCGATTTTGACGAGGTCTCCTCGGCCCAGCCAGTCGGCCACTTGCGATGCCTTGTCTTGGTGGAAGGCGCGGGCCACGGTGGCGAGGTCGAGTTCGGGATCGACCCAGTGCAGGACTCCGCTTTCGTAGTGGGGCCGGAGGTATTTCCAGTCGATTTCCCCGGTGTATTTTTCGATTTTTTCTTCCGGACTGAGCACATCCTCCCCTAGCATTTGGTGGGGAAGAGAGGTTTCCTCTTCAGAAGACATGGCGGCGAAGATGGATTCTAGAGCTTGGTGTTATACCAACCTCCAGAATTCACTGGTAGAATGGAGGGAAGGTGATGTGGGGAAGAGGCGCTGAAGCGCGGGGAAGGGAGAGCCGGAGTCTTTCGAGCCAGCCCTGCGTTGCTCCTCGGTTACGGTGCTAGCACCGCGCCCTCGTCGCGCCTTAGTCTGGCCCGAAATCCACTCGGCCATTCTACCAGCCAATTCTGCAGCTTGGTATTTTAGAGCCGGGCGAGGGTCTGGTGGTGGAGGGCGGAGTGCCGGAGGGCGCGGACTTTTTGGATGGCGCTTTGGTGTTTTTTGACGACTTCTTGGGTTGCTTGGGAGTCGTCTGGATGGCGGGTGAGAAAACGTCCGATGTTTTGGTAGAGGTTCCCTTCTTCGCGTTCGAGGGAGTCCCGATGTGAAGTTTGTTCGGCCAGGGCCTTGGATTTCTTTCCCAGGGCGCCGGTGAGTTCGCGCATGCGGGTGCGAAGCTGGTTTTTCAGCTCCGAGAGGGCGTCTTCTTTTTTTTCGAGATCGATGCTGTGTCGATCGAACTCTTCTTTCTTGGTGTTGAGTTGTGTTTTGAGGCCGTTGTATTGGTCGCGGATTTTTGTCATGTCCGCTCGGACTGGCTCGAGCTCCGCTTCTGTCTGGCCCTCGTTTTTGAGGACGCGGAGTTTCACTTTGAGGCCGTCGAAGCGGTTTTTGATGCCTTCGGCTTCGATTTTGAGGTCTTCTTGGTCCAAGATGTTTTCATCTAGCTTGGGGAGGACCTTTTGCTTTTCTTCGTTTTTTCGGCGGATTTGGCGTTCGAGTTCTTCGGCGACTTCGGCCCGTTGGTCCTCTTTTTCCGCTATGTCCGCGTGGCTCTGTTCGATGAGTTCATCGAGCTTCACGCGTTGTTGGCGGAGGTCTTTGATTTTCCAGTAGTCGGTTGAGAGGGCTTCGATCGGCTCGATGTCTTCCCAGGCCATTTTTCCGAGGAGCTGCTCCGCCTCCACCAGCAGTTCCTGCTCTTGGTTGGCCCGCAACGCCAGTCTCTTGCGGGGTCCGGAGAAGCCGAGCTGACTGAGAATCTGATCAAGGAAGGACATGGTGCGGGGACGGCCAATCTGACCACGGGCACGAGGAAGGAAAGGGTTAATTTCGCCCGAGAAGCGCGTCGACGATTTGCGGGTCGTCGAGCGTGGTGACGTCGCCGCTGATTTCTCCCGTGCGGGTGATCTCTTTGAGCAGACGACGCATGATTTTGCCCGAGCGGGTCTTGGGAAGCCCGGGGGTGATGCGGACTTCATCCGGCCGGGCGATGGCTCCGATGACTTTGGCGACGTGCTGGCGGAGCTCGGCCCGGAGGTCGGGGCTGTCTTGGTAGCGTCCTTTGAGGATGACGAAGGCGACGATGCTCTCCCCTTTGATTTCATCTGGGCGACCGACCACGGCCGCTTCGGCCACTGCGTCGTGGTCGACCAAGGCGGATTCGATTTCGGCGGTGCCGAGCCGATGGCCGGAGACGTTGAGAACGTCGTCAATCCGACCGATGACCCAGAAGTAGCCATCTTCGTCCCGGGTGGCGGCATCGCCGGCGAGGTAGGTCCCGGGGAAGCGACTCCAGTAGACTTCTTGGTAGCGTTCGGCATCGCCATACAAGCCCTGCATGAGCGAGGGCCAAGGGCGGCGGATGACCAGGAGGCCGCGAGTGTGGGGCGGCACGGGCTGTCCTTGCTCGTCCACGATATCGGCCTCCACCCCAAAGAAGGGCAGGGTGGCTGAGCCGGGTTTCAGTGGGGTGGCTCCGGGCAGGGGCGTCAGCATGTGGGCGCCGGTTTCGGTCTGCCACCAGGTGTCCAGAATGGGGCAACGACCTCCGCCAATCTGCTGATGATACCAGTGCCAGGCTTCGGGATTGATAGGTTCGCCGACGGAGCCGAGCAAACGAAGTGAGGAGAGGTCGTGTTTTTGAGGATGGACGCGCCCCCATTTCATAAATGCCCGCACGGCGGTGGGCGCGGTGTAGAAGACGGTCACGCGGTGCCGTTCAATGATGTCCCAAAAGCGGTCTTCCGCTGGCTGATTGGGCGCGCCTTCGTAGAGGAGGGTGGTGGCGCCCTGAGCGAGCGGTCCATAGACGATGTAGCTATGGCCGGTGATCCAGCCGACGTCAGCCGTGCACCAGTAGAGGTCCTCGTCACGAAGATCGAAGACGTATTTCGTGGTGAGGGAGGCCCCGGCCAGGTAGCCGCCCGAGCCGTGGAGAATGCCTTTGGGCTTGCCGGTCGATCCCGAGGTGTAGAGGATAAAGAGGGGGTGGTTGGCGTCGAAGGCGGGCGGTGGGAAGTCGGGCGATGCGGAATCCACCACTTCGTGCCACCAAAGGTCTCGTCCAGATTGCATCGAGATTTCGCTGCCGGTGCGGCGAACCACAAGGACGCGTTTGACTTGGTCGAGGCCAGCCAGTGCTGAGTCGACATTGGCTTTCAGGGGGAGGGCTTGGCCACGGCGGAAGTTGCCGTCGGCCGTGATGATGGTTTCGGCTCCGGCGTCTTGGGTTCGCTCGCGAATGGCGTCCGCCGAGAACCCCCCGAAGATGACGGAATGCACCGCCCCGATGCGGGCGCAGGCCAGCATGGCGACGGCTGCTTCTGGGATCATGGGAAGGTAGAGAATGACGCGGTCGCCTGCTTGGACGCCCAGTTCGGTCAGTGCGGAGGCACAGCGACAGACCCGTTCATGGAGCTGGCGGTAGGTGATCGCGAGCACTTCGCCCGGTTCGCCTTCCCAGAGGAGGGCCGTTTGGTCGCCGCGAGTTTTTAAATGCCGGTCGAGGCAGTTTTCCGAGACATTCAGTTGGCCGCCCACGAACCATTTGGCGAAGGGAGGTTGCCAGTCGAGCAGGCGGTCCCAGGGCTTGCGCCAAAGGAGTTGGCCGGCTTCTCGTGCCCAGAAGGCGTCGGGATCGTCGAGGGATTCGCGGTAGAGTTCCCGGTATTGCTCCATGCTGGAGATGCGGGCGCTCGAGGCCACGTCGGCAGGGGGCGGGAACAGAGTCTGTTCGTGTTCGCTCATGGGGTGGGGGTAGGGGGTTAGACGGAGCTGGAAGAAAGCATGGGCGCTTCTCGGGACAAGGACTCTCTCGGGTGACGAGCGAGAGGGGAGAGAGCCCTGAGAACATTTGCCTTTCCCCATGTGGGGACGAGTTTAGGTTTCAGGTAATGAAGTCGATTTCCCGTTGGGCCTTTTGGTCCGTTGTGTTGCTTTCTTCATCTTGGACGCTTGATGCGATGGCCAACGGAGGGGGCTATTCTTTTGGAGCAGAATTTTCAGGAAGTGTGGCTCCTTTCCAACCGTCGGGAACCGAATATGTAGCGATCCTCGAGGAGGATCTCCAGATCGAGCTTCGGCGTGGCGTGAGTTTTGTGACGGTGCGATACAAAATGCAGAATCAGTCCAGCAAGTCCCGAAAGGTGAGGTTTGGATTTCCTGCGGAAAGTATTCGGAGCGATTTGATGTCGTTAGAACCTGTGCCCAGTCCCAACCCTTTTGAGAAAGACCTGAGAAACTATGAAATCTCTCTGAACGGCAAGGCAATCGAGAGTGAGTATCTCCCATCAGAGAAGGTATGGTCCGGCAAGGAGTTTCCAGGTGCCGAAGCCCTAAAAGGAGTTCAAGGATGGCAAGTTTCCGAAGTTCGTTTCCCCAAAAGTGACGTAGTCGAGCTGGAGATTCGCTTTCAATGTGTTCATAGCAGTCAATGGAGGACCTCCAGCGATGATGTCCATCGAGGAGCTGAGTGGTTTCGTTATCGCCTGTCAACGGGAGCGGTTTGGAGGGGACCCATTCAAAAGGGAAAGGTCGAAATCCGTGCAGTCGGAGTGCCGGCGGCGGAGGTGGTTATTGAGAGCCCTCTCGAAACCTTTCTTAAGGACCCAGAGGGAGTCTGGCGATGGGAGTTCCAACAACTAGAACCTTCCCTTGCCGATGACATTGCGATTCAGGTGTGTCCTGGTTTTTATTCCCCTTGGGGGCCTTATCTTCTCAGACAGGGCAGGTGGAGCGAGCACGTGGGCGAAGTCAGCGTGTCGGCGAGCTCTACCTTGAGTTCTGAAGAAGAAGGTCGTTATGCGGCCTCGAGGGTTTTTGAAAGGCAGGGAGTCTGGAGTGAGGGGGCGGAGGGCTCGGGAGTAGGGGAGTGGCTGGAATTTACCTTGGAAGAGCCTTCTGTCCTAGAGGGCCTCTGGATTCGACCAGGCTTTCAGACTTGGCAACGCCCTGAGCTTTTTCGTGACAACGCCCGGCCTGCTCGGCTCGATCTAGTCCTCGATGAAGAGCATGTCGTCGACGCCAGCCTTCCCGATCTAAGTGAGTCCTATTTCTTACCAATTCTCGACTGGAGAAAGCCGGTAAAGAGCGTGCGACTTATCGTGAGAGAAGTCTATCCGGGGAAGCGGTTTCCTGATCTCTGTATCAGTCAGGTAGTCCTTTACCGGTCTCTTGCGAAAGAACCTGTCTACCAGCAAGCTAGATGAACTTTCTGCCGCTTTGGTTCGCCTCCGCTTGCCTGGCGGCTGGGGAAGGGGCTCTTCCAATTCACTTGGCCGACAATCATGCGGCGAGCTTGGGCTTTTTTGCGGAGGTTTTGCCACTGGAGGCGGAGCATGTGCTGCTCTTAGTGGATGCGCATAGCGATGCTTCTGCTCCGCGGGATTTAGATGAGCTGCAAGTGGGTTTGCGCCGTGTCCAAAGTCGGGAACATCGGCGAGAGCGGGTGCGTCAATGGCGAAGGGAGGGTCGCGTGGAAGCTTTCAATTGGATCGCTCCCTTAACCCCTCAACCAATCTGCGAGATTTTGTGGCTGGTGGCCGAGGAGGAAAGCGATGAAGATGCCCACAAGCGCCGCCTCGAGATGGAACGGTTTGCCCCCGGAGAGCTGCGGGAGCGCTTTCGAGCGGCTGCGTGGGAGGAGGTCGAGTCGGGAGCCCTGGAAACTCGCGCCGTCGCAGTCAGCATTGATTTGGACGCTTTCGTGGAACTATCGGCCGAGCTCGCCGAAATTAGGCTCCAGAAAATTTGGCAGCAGGTGTTATCATTAGAAGGCTTGGCTGCGGTTAGTTTTGCTTTGTCGAGGCCATGGCAACCGGATGACGCCACGGCTTGGCGGCTTTTAGGGCAGGCGCTCGACTTGGCTTGTTCGGTTCGGAATTCACAGATTGGGTGGGAACCCTTTGGGATAGAAGGGCCAGATCGATCGCGCAAGGCGGCGGAGTTTTACCAACAAGGGTTAGAACCACCACGCTTGCAGATTGAGGAAGCACCCGCTGCGGTCCGTTCTCGGCTCTTGAGCGCGCGCGAGCGCTTGCAGGTTCTCGATCATGAAGACCGCTGGGAGGCGCTTTTGGAGAAGTGGTTGATCGAACAGGGGGAGTGGCGAATCGAGGTGAAGGGGCTTCAATATTGTCTCGACGGAGCGTGGCGGGGGCAGGGCCAAGACTGGTCGCTCCGCCTGACCGGGGGTCCTTTGGGCAGGGTCGAAAAAGTGCGATGGAAGCAGTGGGTGCCGGAGCGTGTGACCTACAATGTCCTCCCGGAACTGCCCGTAGGAAAGGTGTTCACAGGAGCGGCTCCACCGGTGATCTCGGAACGGGCTCGGGAGCTTCCCAGCGGCGGTTTGCAGCTAAAAGGGGCTCAAGGAGTCGCTTTGCTGCCAGACGAACATGGGCTGCTGCGGGTGTCTGCCGAGGTGAAGACTGATCGAGGCTGGGAACGGACACCGACCGTGGAATTGCGACTCGGTGTGAAGGAGGGTTTTCTCAAAGGATTGAGTGAGCAATTTGGATCACCTTACATTTTCGGGGCAGGGTTTCTCCGCTACGAGGACCGGACGGGCCCGGAAACACTCGCCGGAAACGATTGCGCCAACTTTCTCGTGTATGCCTGGCGGAGGTGCGGAATCCCTCTTCCATGGTGCGACCCGGGGCAGTTGCGTCGTTTTTTGGAGCCTTTGGCGAAGGAGCAGACCTTAGAAGACGAGCCTCGCTTCGAGGCAAGGGACGAAGGGCGTGGGCTGGTGATTGATCTCGGAAATCATGTCATGGCAATGTGGGAAGACCGCGGCGTGTTGGGAGCGGTGGATCGCTCTGATATGGTGGTTCATCACCTGAATGGCTTCCCCGAGAAGGTGAATTTAGGAGCCTATCTCGCTGAAAAAGGAGTGGCCAAGTTCGCTTTGTATCGCCTGCCAGAGTCGGCCGCGGCGGCGCGAATCGCTTTCGGAGGAGATGTGATGCTGCGAGATGGAGAACAGGTAGATTGGGAGGCTCGACTGGCCGATTTGGAGCAAGCTGACTACCAGATCTTGAATCTAGAAGGCACTCTCGGGCCGAGAGAGGAGGAAGGGTCTTATCGGTTTCGCTTGCAGGAGGGACTTGCCCGAGAGTTGGCTGCCCATGGAATCGATGCGGTTTCCCTTGCGAACAATCATCTGGATGACTTCGGTGAGGCGGGGCTCCATTCGACCCTGGCACGTTTGCGCGATGCGGGGATCGCCTTTTTCGGTGCCGGTGTGAATCTGAAAGAAGCTGTTCGTCCGTTGAGGCTCGAGAAGGGCAAGGTCAGTCTGTTTGCAGTCAGTTGCCTCGAATCTGAGTTAGCCGCAGAAGAGGAGCGAGCTGGACTTTTGCTTTTGCCCGATCACGCACACCACTTAGCAGAGGCCATCCAAAAGGAAAGGCGTGCAGGAAGGGCGGTTCTTGCGATGGTTCATTGGGGTAAGGATCATGGTCCTGAGCTGACTCTATCGCAACGAAAATGGGCAAAGTGGTTGGTGGGGCAAGGTGTGAGAGAGGTCATCGGAACGGGGCCTCACCTTCCACAAGCGACCGATTTTTGGCGAGGTGTGCCGATTCACTTTTCGTTGGGAAATTTCGCCTTCCCCAAAATGGATGGAGCCGAATTTGTGGGTCGGATCGAGGAGGTCGCTGTGGGACGACGTTTCCATAACCTTCGTGTGGAGTAGAAGAATCCCGAGCCTCGAAGAAGCTTCGAAGCCGAGAGGGAGAGGTAGATTTTCGTGAGGCAGGTCATGGGTCCACGCCGGGGTTCACAGGGGATGCCTCGCCTTTTGAGGATTGGACTTGGGCTGGATGAGTGCAACCTTTGGGCTGCGCTACTGCTGGGTTTCGCTGGGCCATTCTAGGAGGAAGAAGTGGCGTTGGAGGGTGGATTCTTGGAAGAGGGCGACTTTCAGAGGGGCCGCGAAGGGTGCTTCTACGATGAGCAGCGTGGGCTGGGAGCTGCCAGCTTGCCCGATTTCGATCCAGTAGGCGGCGGGGCTTTCGGCGGTTTCTTGGACGGCTTCGAGCAGGGCATCCAGCTCTTCCCCCATGGCCAGGCGGGCGAGCTGCGCTCCCACGGCTTCGCCGTAGAGGGTGGCTTCTTCCGGGCTGGCTGCCAGCTCCACCAAGGTGATTCGACGGGCGCCCAGCTCGATGTCGATGGCTTCGGCGAGGGCGGAGCGGAGGCGGAGCGGGGCGATGGTTCGACGGGCCGAGAGGGCGGCCCGCTTTTGGAAGCTGGAGGCGCGCTGGTTTTGGAGCAGTTCGCTGGCGGTCCGTGCCACGCTTTCGATCCCTCCGCTCAGGAAGATTTCGATGAGGGGGGTGGGCTCGGTCCGCTTGGGGTCGAGGTCGAGCACGACCCGGAATCCAAGGCGTTCGCTCCGCTGCTGCACGCCGATGGTTTCGCGACGTGAGAGGTCGAGAAGCTCTTGCAGGTCGTCCCCTTCACGGAGAGGAGGAAGGCGCCAGGCGCTTCCGCGGGCCACGCTTTGGCTGGATTGGTTGGTGGGCGGGAGACAGAGTTCCTGCACGTTGGCTGCCAGGTCGTAGAAGCCATTCCAGGGGTCCGATTTGCCAACCGGAGCGAGACCAGGAAAGAGGTCCTGGTGGTTTTCCAGGCGAGCGGTTTGGCTGGCATCGGCTTCCTGGCCCGGGAAGTTTTCGGTGACGAAGGCGAGGGGCCAGCGGTTGGAGCCGGGGTAGAGAGGGGCGTGGTAGAGGGGGCGATTGGTGGGAGGGATGCCGGCGGGTTCGGAGAGGTCGAGAAGTTGGCTCCATTCGCTGTCGGTAGGGAGTCGGTAGCGGCTTTCGGAGTCGATTTCTCCCAGACGACGCGAGAAGAGGGTGAGCCAGTCACAGAAGGCGCTGGCTTCCTGGATGTTGATGAAGGTGGCCGGGGCGCGGGGGGAGAGGGAGCCGAAGGTGCTCCGGGTGCGCTCCCGCCAGGTGGCGCCGATTTCGGTGCCTTGCTCGGTGAGGGTGGCGGTGAGGAAGGCTTGGTAGTCGCTGACGCGCGTTTCCCAGATGGAGGCGAGCACGGTTGGCTTGCAGGGGAGGGGCCGAAAGCGCTGGCCGAGGGAGTTTTCCCAGGAGCGGGCGGCGGTGGGTGCGGGGAGTTTGCTGTAGAGTTCGCCATTGCGGGTGAAGCGGACGATTTCCAAGGCTTGGAATTCGCGCAGGAGTCCGACGTTGTCTGCGGGTGAGTCTTCGAAGGTGAGGGTTTCCAGCGGCATGCCGACGGTGGGGCCGAGGTTTTCGACTTGGCTGTCGGCAAAGCGGAGTTCTTTCAGGGGGAGACCTTGCAGGGGGGAGAGGTCGCTCACGGCGGTGCCGGTCAGGTCGAGGGAGGTGAGGGGGAGCGAGGAGAGGGCGGAGAGGTCGCGGAGTTCTTCGTGCTCGCTGAGGTCGAGGGCGAGGCCTTTTTCTTGGATGCGGTAACGAGGGGACCAGCGGGTTTGCTGGGGGTTGTCTTGCTGGAGCTGAAGGAGGGTGGCTTCGACTTCTTCGGCTTGGCGAAATTCGGGCCGAGCGAGGAGTGCTTGGGCGGCTTTGCTTTCGGGATCGCGGGCCAGCATGGCGGCCAGGTGCTCTCGGGAGGTGGCCACGAGTCCTTGGCGCAGGGCGTCTTCGGCCGCCAGGAGGTCCTGCTGGTCGGTAGTGAGCTGCCCACGGAGGCCATCGAGGGCTGCTTGGAGTTCTTGGCTGTCGGGCGGGAGGCTGAGTTGGGCTTCCTGGAGCAGGGCCAGTCCGCTTTCGTGTTCGCCTTCGCTTTGTAGAATCCCCATGAGCTGGGCGATGCCCTCCCCACTGCCGGCGGCCGTCATGGTTTGCATGAGGGTCTGGATGGCGCTGAGGGCTTCCTCACGGTTTCCATTTTCAAAAAGCTGGCTGGCCGCTTCGATCCGCTCCATGGCCTGGGCCAGCGATTCTCCGAAGCTGGCCGGCGGGGGTGGTGGCTGATCGCTTTCCTGGGCTTGGAAGGCGAAGATGGAGATGCCTACGCCTACCGAGAGGCCGAGGGCGGTGAAGAGGAATTTGAAGTTTTTGGGCGTGAGCGCCAGGCGGGTAGGCTCTTCTGCGACTTCCATGGTTTCGCTGGCGCGCTTGGGGGTGTCGCGCGCTTCGGGCGCGGCTCGGCGGAGCGAGAAGTGGCGGTTTTCGAGGTCGTCCCGGAGTTGCGCGATGGCCTGGTAGCGCTCTTCGCGATTTTGGTTCGAGGCGCACAGCAGGATGCTGTTGATGTCAGCGGCCTGGGGCTCACCCCGCAGCGGGAGTTTGGCCGACCAGGAATTCGGGAGGCGACCGGTGATCATTTCCTGCGCGAGGAAGCCGAGTCCATGGACGTCGCCAATGGCGTCGCTCTCAGAGGTTTTGCCCATCGTGATTTCAGGCGGGAGGTAGCGTTCGAGGCCGGCTAGGGGATGCCCTTGGGCGGCTTCAGGGCGGCGATGGAAGAGGCGGGCAGTCAGTTCGGCCGCGACCAGGCCGGAGAGCTTCGGGGTATTTCGTTCATCCAAAAAGACGAGGTCGGGGCAGACGCAGCCGTGGCCGTGGCCGAGGGCCTGGGCGGCCTCTAGGGGCGGGCAGAGGGCCCGCACCAGCGCGAGGGTGTCGTCGAGGCTGGGGCGGGCGGCTTGGATGCGATGTCGGAGAGGTTGCCCGGTCGGGAGGTCTTCCACGAGCGCCCAGCTGGAGCCGCTTTCGCGAAAGCCCAAGAGGCGTCCGAGGGAGGGGTGCTGGAGTTGGCTGGCTAGCGCGATGCGCTCCCGATAGGCTTGGGCGAGAGCTTCGTCTCCCGAAAGGGGGTCGAGGAGGAGGTGGACGAGGAAGGTCTGGCTTCCGTCGGGCACTTGCGCCGTGTAGAGGCTGGCCAAGCCATTGCCGCCGAGGCAATTCCAGGAGGTGAGTTCGGGAAAAAGCTGCTCAGGGGCGACGGACATGGTGGGTCAGCAAGCGAGACCGGCGCAAGGTGGCCGTGGCCAGCGGTCCGGGCAAGCAGGGAGTGGTCGATTCCCCGTCAGTCGAAGACCACTGTTTTGTTGGCGTAGGAGAGAATGCGGCGTTCGACCTGCCAGCGCACGGCCTGGCTGAGGGCGAGCTTTTCTAGGTCTTGCCCTTTGCGGACCAGATCGGACACGGTGTGACGGTGGCTGATGCGCTCGACCGCTTGGTGGATGATCGGCCCATCGTCGAGCACTTCGGTGACATAGTGGGCGGTAGCCCCGATCAATTTCACCCCCCGGGTGTGGGCCTGGTGATAGGGACGGGCCCCGGCGAAGGCGGGGAGGAAGCTGTGGTGGATGTTGATGACGGGTTTCTGGAATTTTTCCAGAAAGTCTCCGCTGAGAACCTGCATGTAGCGGGCGAGGACGGCGAAATCGACTTGGGCTTGGGAGAGGATCTCTTGCTGCTGGGCTTCGGCTTCTGGCTTGGTGTCGGCGGTCACGGCGACGTGGTGGAAGGGCACACCGTAGTGATCGCAGGTCTCTTCCCAAAGGTCGTGATTCCCGATGACGGCCACGATTTCGCAGGGCAGGTCTTTCGATTGCCAGCGGAGCATGAGGTCATGAAAGGCGTGTCCTTGCTTGGAGACAAAAAGGGCGACCCGTGGTCGATCGCTCGCCAACCAGGCGCCCGCTTCCATGCCTTGGGTGCGAGCGAATTCCCGGAAGGCGCTCGCCTGTTCACGGAGAGCGGCTTCTTCCAATTTTTCTTGGCTCCATTCGACTCGTTGGAAGAAGATGCCCAGTTCGCTATCGCGGTGCTGGTCTGCGTGAATGATGCTGCCTCCATTCGAGAAGATCCAGGTGGAGACGGCGCTCACGATGCCCGGTTTGTCCGGACCGTGGAGGAGGGCGATGAGGTTCATGACAAGTTCCAAAGGTCCGGGGTGGCAAGTTCGAGGCTGTTTTGGGCCGGATCGCGAAAGTAGAGCGAAAGGCCGCCGTTCGGCCACCGAATTTCGCGTTCGAGAGGGATGGCTTCGCTGGCCAGCTTGGCGCGCCAAGTGACCGCTTCTTCGTGATGCATGCGGAAGGCGAGGTGGCCTGGGCCGTAGGCTCCGTGGGTGGGCACATCGATGGAATCGCCGTCGCCCGAGTCTTGGCTGGTGCGGTCTGGCTGGAAGAGCAGCAACATGGAGTGCTCTAGCTTCAGGAAGAGGTGCCGGCCCGGTTCCTTGTGTTCCACTTCCAAGCGGAAGAGCCGGGTGTAGAAGGCCTCAGCTCGGTCGATGTCATCAACATAGAGGATGCTTTCGAGCACAGTCATCGCAGGTATGACCTAGGGCTCCTCGAGGGAAGGGCAAGGAATTCAATTCACTCGGGGCTCGCTGGAGTCCTCGGCCGCCGGAGTGGGGGCTTCTTTCGCGCTGGCGGAGGCGGCCGGGTGGGCATCCTCTTTGGGCTTGTTTCCCTGGGCTTTCGGCGTTCGGGGCTGCTTGTGCACGATGGCGAGGGAGCCGTCCTCAAATTGGCTGACCAACCCTTCTTGAAGGAGCCAGCGGACATCCCGCAGGAGGTGGACTTCTTCCTCGCTCAGTTTGGGCGCTTCCTCGCCTGGGGCGGTCGGGGTGCCGAGTGCGGAACCGGGCTGAAGAGCGTCTACGATGTCCTTGAGGACGGTTTTTTTGCGTCCTTTGAGGAAGGTGAGAATGGAGCGGAGCCGATCGGAGACCGGGGTGCTGTCGTCGAAGTATTTTGGACGCACGTGACTGGCATAAACGATCCCTCCGAACTTGAAGAACCGAATACCCTGTGCTTCCAACTGCTGGCAAAGAATTTTGACGAGGTCCATGGGGTTCTTGCGCAGGCGTTCGGTGACGCCCTTCACCAGTTGCAAGAGGTCGGGCGAGAGCAGTTTGCCGGGAATCTCCCCCGAGGTCCGGCTGGAGGGCAGCAGATCAAAGACCTTTTCGAAGTGGTTTTCCGCGAAATGCCGTTCGAGTTCCCCGGAGGTGGCGAGGAGGAATTTCGGCTCGCTCGCTTCAAGGGGAGTGGATTCCACGGGGGCGGCACTTTCCGGCGGGGAAGGGCTTTCCTCGGACGGAGCGAGGGGGGCTTCGGTGGCGGGTTCCCCCTCGGAGGCAGCCGCTTCCTTGGCTTTCTCTGGTTTGGGAGGAGCAGGGAACCACTGTTTTTGGGTCTTCATCTGGGCGACCCATTCCGCCACTTTTTCTTCATCCCGTACGAGTTCGACCTTGGATTTGTAGCGCTCGAAGGGCATGCGAGAGAAGTGCTCCCGATGACGCTTGGCGAGGAGAGTTTGGTAATCGTGGTAGTTCGGCGGGCAAATGAGTTCTCCGCTGAGTCCGCAAACGGCCACCGCTTGGAAGCTGCCTTTGGGGCCTTCGGTTTCGGTTTCGTGGACACGGTAGAAGTCGCCAAACCAATCGGCTTTCCAGAGGTGGCGCAGAGCTTCCGTTTTGGAGAGCCAGAGGGACCCATCGCGTTGGCAGCGGTAGATTTCGGTGCGGGCTTTTCCTTCGGGCTTGGGGCTTTGCTCGAAGTGCAGCCAGTAGCGATCTTTTCCGCCCAAGACCAGTCGGGCGAGGTCGAAGGCCGGAAAGGCGCGGCCGCTTTTCTTGATCTGCTCGGCGAGCGCGATGATGCCGGCCTTTTTGGGCTTCACCCGGAGGCGGAAATTGGGGAGCTGCGGGAGGGGAGTGAAGCGCGGTTCTTGGCGATCAGGACGACCGGCCCCTCGCTGTGGTCGCCGTTCCTGGCGATCTCGCGGGCCTTCTCGCCTCCGATTCGAAGCGCGCTCCGGGCGAGGTCCACGAGAACCGCCGCCGCCCCCAGGCTCCCGCCGCCGGTCCCCATCGCGGCCTTTCCGCTCAGGCGGAGCCTCGTAGTTTTCATACTTACTGGTTTCCGCGGGGGCCTTGGCCCAGTCGGGCATGAGGTCCAGCGTGTTGAGATCGAGACCTTTTTCAGAGCTCATGGGTGGGAGCGAAGGTGGTTGCCTCCGCGAAGGAAGAGAAGTGGTGCAGGAATTCGTCCCCCTACAAAGTGCTGGGGGCAAAAGAAAAGTTGGAACAAATTCCTGCGGAAAAAACGGGCATTTTGCCTTCTAGGGCTCCGTTGAGGCCTTGAAATTCTTATTTTTGAGAATAAATAAAGTAAACTTCCATAAAAATAAGAAAATAGTTTGATGATATTTATGAAAATAATACAATTAGGCCGCGCACGAGGGTTTCAAAATCGTGCTTCGTCCCATGCCTACCTTCAATCCGTTTCAAAAGTGCAAGCGCCCTGGCTGTGCTGGTTTCACCTTGGTGGAACTGGTTCTCTCGGTGGGGGTGATTGGTATTTTGGCGGGACTGGCGGTGATGCTCTTAGGCGGGGCCCGGGCGGAGAGCGAGAGGACGCTCTTGGATCACCAGGTGAGAGAGTTGAATGCGGCGGTCAAGGTCTACCTGGCTTCGGGTGGTTCCTTTGATGAGGACGCTGAATTGGACGAGGTGATTGCCAAGCTGAAAACCCGGGCCCATCAGGATCAGCAAGTGGTCGGGTTTTCGGGTTCGGTGGTCGACAAGCGTTTGACTCCCGTCTGGCAGGAGAGCAACGAGGCGTCTTCTTCTGAGAGGCGGGTGGTCTGGAGTGCCGACAAGGCGCAGTTCGAGTTTGCCACGACTGGGCCCGGGGTGAAACGCTTCGCTCTTTTGGCGGCCACCGCCATGCAAGCCGGGGATGCCCAGGAAGTGCGGGAGCAGCCTGTGGTCTATGCTTCGGAGGACAACTGGGTCTGGGATTTCAGCGAGTCCGCCGCTCCCCTCGGCCCCATCGCCCCCGCAAATGAGGAGACGACCCCCGCGGGCACCCCAGGCGGAGGAGGATCCATCAGCACGCCGGGCAACCTTTTGCCACCGGTCATCTCGCCCTCGACGGGGGAATGGGCCTACGAGGACTTTCCTTTGACGGTCTCCATCGCTCACCCCAATCCCACCGGAAGCTCGGTCCTGCATTACAAGCTAGGGGAGGGGGATTGGTCGATTTACTCGGGACCCATTCTGGTGGGACCGAGTGTCGAAGTGCGGGCGTTTTGTCAGACTGCAAATTCGCAGCATTGGGAAAATAGCATCGTGGTCTCCGAGCGTTACGAGAGTCTGGTGCAACGCTTTTCCGGTTCGGCCAGTGGTCGCTTCCGCGATGCGGAGGGCCCGACGGATATGGTCTACGAGATTCTCGAAGAGGGGAGCCGTTTCGAGTATGGGCTGCCTTACTCAGCGGGCGGCTTTGATGAGCCGAACTCGCTCGTCTTCACCGGGGCGGAGTTCAGCGAAGTCCGCCCGGATGAAAGGTTCAAGCTTGGCACCTTGGATTATTTCAATGGCACGATTTACTCGCTGACTGAAGCCCAGCAAGTGACGCTGGATGTGACGGTCGATTTCACGGTGCCGGCGGTGACGGAGACCTTCAGCTTCGACCTCGAGCTGGAATCGACGACCAACTACTATGTCAGCTTGGACGACGATGCCGATTTCGTACGCATGGGCAATCTCAGTAGTGACTTCCAGACAACCCTCAATGGGAAGCAGTATCGGGTGGAATTGCAGTTCGGCTATGAGGGGGAGAATGGCTTTGCGACAGTCAGCGAATTTCACGTGCACGAGGGCAAGTCGGCCAGCGGCGACATTTATGCCACATTCATAGAGATCGAGTCGGAGGAGGAGAGCGAGCCAGAAGACGGCGGCGGCACCTACGCCAGCCCCTGCGGCCTCTATGACATTCCTCCCGGCCTCCCGGCCTACAGCCCGCTTTCCATCTCATGGGTCAAGCACTGGAATGGCACGGGCTCGACGGAGTGGAGTCTGACCAACCCCAATTCCGTTCCGCTCAACTCCACTCCGGACACCAAGATCCGCTACAACCTCACCGTCTACGATGACTACCATGCCCTCGGCAATGTGCTGCAATCGGCCGAAGGCTGGGATAATGGCAATCCCAATCCGCTGAACTCAGCCTACGCCAAGAGCCTGAAGGTGGAGTGGTATCTGGTCATTGGCGGCATCGCGACCGAGATCCTAGGTTGTGATATCGCCAATGCCGATGGGGTGCCCTTGGGAGGGCAGGACGAGGAAATCCCTGATCCGGAACCCCAACCTGAACCCGGGCCGACGCCTGAACCGGAGCCGAGCCCACAGGATCGCCAATTTGCCGCGCACACGCTTCCCGGACGGATTGAGGCGGAGGATTACGATACGGATGGAGCGGGGCAAGCTTACGTGGATCCAACTTCCGGAAATAGTGGAGGGAGCTACCGCGATGAGGATGTGGACGTGGAGGGCTCGAGTGAGGGGGCCTACAATGTGGGTTGGATCGCCAACGGAGAGTGGCAGGATTACACAGTGGAAGCCACGCCGGGCCGCTACAACATCCATGTGCGGGTGGCTTCGGCGCAAGGCGATCCCGGTAATCTCAGCGTGGCCTTAGCGGGGCAGACCTTGGCCACGTTTGAGGTGCCGGGGACGGGTGGCTGGCAAAGTTGGACCACCTTGAGTGTCGAGAACGTCCAGGTGGATGCGAGCGGCTTTGTCGAGCTGCGCCTCAATCACGGAGGTGGCTACAATGTGAACTGGATCGAGTTCGAAGAGATGGTTCCCGAGCCAGAACCGGAGCTGGAGATCGCTCCCTTGCGGCCTCTTCATTCCTACGACCAATACTCGAACAGTATTTGGATCGTGGAGAACGACAATATCAATCCTGTGATAAGCAATCCCCACACCCGCTTGAAATTCAATTGGAGAGCCTACAAGCGAGGGCAAGTCGTAGCCTCGGGGCAGGGTCGGGATCAGAGCGGTAGTGTCGTGATTTGGACGCCAGAAGCGAGACGCTTCGTGGTGGAGTGGTATACCGAGGCCAATGGCGTTCAGTCCGAGATTCTCGGAACCGCCACCGCCATCAACGATTGAGCTTCCTTATACCAAGCTCCAGAATTCACTGGTAGAATGGAGGGGAGGTGTTGTGGAGAAGAGGCGCTGAAGCGCGGGGAAGGAAGAGCCGGTGTCTTTCGAGCCAGCCCTGGGTTGCTTCTCGGTTACGGTGCCTGCACCGCGCCCTGGTCGCGCCTTGGTCTGGCCCGAAATCCACTCGGCCATTCTACCAGCCAATTCTGCAGCTTGGTATTAGAAGAGAGCCCGGCTAGAGAGCCTGGGCCAGCCAAGGAAGGGTCCGGCCGGCCTCGAAGGGGATGACCTCGTCGGGCGCTATCCCATATTTTGTAGGGACGGAGTGGTCCGATTTTACCAGATGGATTGTTTTCTCGGGAAGGGGGGGGAGGGTGTAGTTCGCTTGGGCGTTATCGCTCACGAAGGCTTGCAGGTTTTCGAGGGCGTGATGCTCTGCAAAGAGTTCGGCGAGCCGCGCCAAGGCGAGCGGCGCGGTGAAGCATCCGGCGGCGCAACCACAGGATTCCTTGGCGTGGCGCGGATGAGGGGCGCTATCGCTGCCGAACATGAGCTTGGGGTGGGCGGCGAGGGCGGCCTTCAGGAGCGCCTCGCGGTCCTCCGGCCTTTTGACAATGGGTTTGCAGAAGAGATGCGGACGAAGTGGGCCACCAGCGAGGTCGTCGAGGGTGAGGAGGAGGTGCTGGAGGGTGACGGTGGCAAAGAGATTCTCATGCTCATCCAGGAGCGCCACGGCCTGGGCTGTGGTGATGTGTTCCATGGTGATCTGGAGCTTGGGAAATTTACGGGCTAGGTGATCGTAGATGGAGAGAAATTCAGCCTCCCGGTCCATGACGAAGCCGTGGGTCTCTCCGTGGACCAGGAGCCGGATGCCCATTTCCTCCATGCGCTTGAGGGTGGGTTCGGCGTCGTCCATGGCTTGGACGCCGGCCTCGCTGTTGGTGGTGGCGCCGGCGGGATAGAGTTTGATCCCGATGATTTCGCTCCGGGCGGTGGCCAACTCCGCTTCGCTGTAGTCGCGGAAGAAGAGGGTCATGAAGGGGACAAACTGGTGTCCATGACTTTGGACGGTGGTTTCGATCTGGCGGCGATAGCTGAGTAGGCGCTCGAGATGGTCCACTGCCGGCACCAGATTCGGCATGATGACGGCGCCGGCGAAGGTTTCGCTGGAGAGCGGGGTCACCAGTTGTTGCATGCTGCCCTCGCGGAGGTGGAGGTGCATGTCGAGGGGCTGAAAGAGTTTCAAGTTTTCAGTTTGCAGTGTTCAGTGAAGAGAGCGCCTCCTCGAGGCGTTGGAGGAGGAGGGCTTGGGGTTCTTGGCCGACGGAGAGGCGCAGGAGGTGCCGGGAGACTCCGCAGAATTCAGCCCATTCCAGCTCGCGATAATGAGCGAGCTGGGTGTAGGGACTGAGCAGGCTGAAGTTCGTGCCGAGGCTGGGACCTTTGCACCAGGCGATCTCGTCGTAGAAGCGGGGGGTCGTTTTTTGGGGGTCTTTCAGGACAAACGAGAGAAGACCGCCGAAGCCACCTTTTGGTTGCATGAGTTCCTGGTAAGAGGGGCTTTGATCCGGGTAGTAGACTTCCTCGACGGCGGGGTGGGTGCGTAGGAAATGCGCGAGAGCCTGGCCGCTCTCGTTGGCCCGGTGCATGCGCTCTAAGAAGTCGCGGCTATTCTTTTCCAGGACTTCGGCGTCGAGCGGGTGGAGGGGAGTCGCGGAATCGTTGGCGAAAAATTCGCGAAAGAAGTCGGCGTGGGGGCTGGCCGGATTGACGATGAGGGAGCCAGCCAGAACGTCTCCCCCGCCGGAAAACCACTTGGTGAGACTGGTGGAGACGAGGTCGGCGTGGGGCAGGAGGGAGAGGTTGGCCACGCTGGTGAGGGTGTCGTCCAGGATGAGGGGTGATTTTCGATAGGCGATCCTCGATTGGAGATCGGTTAGGTCGAGGGTGCGCAAGAGGGGGTTGCTGGGAACTTCGGCGAAAATGGCGGCGGGCGGAGTGTCGCTCTCAATCCATTCGAGGGCGTGCTCGAGGGCGCTCCCGGTGGCACAGGGATAGAAGCGGACGCCCGGGCTGAACTGCTCTTGAATTTTGAGGAGATCGACGTAGGGAAATTCGAGGTGGAGGGTTTCCTGGCCGGGATGGAGGGCGGTGACAGCCCGCAGGGCAAGGAAGAGGGAGGCCATACCACCGCTGGTGAGGAAGATGTGGTCCGCTGGAACACCGTAGAGCTGGGCGAGTCGATTGCGGATGATTTTTGATTTTTGATTTTCGGTGGCCGACTTTTCTGGGGCTTTGCCTTCGAGGTAGGATTCAGCTTGGCGGCTGGAGAGGATCTCTCCGGTGTGTTGCCAGTAGCGGAAGGCGTGCGGGAAGTCCTGCTCTTGGACGAGAAGGGCGTGGCAGTCCTGGTAGTCGGTGGGGGAGATCCAAACGACCGCGTCTGCGTTTTGGTGAAGGACGAAATGGCCGGCGCGGCTGGCGGCTTCTTCGCAAGGGAAGAGGAGGGCGCGTTCGCCCGGCTGGCCAAGTTCTGCTTCCACTCGGGAGCAAAGCTGGGCCACGATGGGGTGGAGGACGAAGCGGGGGTAGCCGGTTTGCAGTTGATTGAAGACCTGAGGGTCCTTTTCCTCGTAGCCGATGATGCTTTCCCAGGTGGGCAAGGTGACCGAACAAGCATGCGGACTATCCGGCAGGGGCTTCCCAAGATCCTCAGGTCGATGATGAGTGGGCTGGGATAGGTCGCTCACGGGATGAGTCCATGCACTTTCGCTAGGGGGAAGTCAATCGCTGTGGGTGGGAGGCAAAAAACCACCCTCCTCAAGCCCTCTCAGACGGGCTCCCTCTGTGATGGGCAAACTCCTTGAGCATCAGCAGGCCAAGGTAACAATCGGAATCTGAAATTTGATTCTTGTTGACTGACCCCTTTTGGATTGACTGACCCCTTTTGGATGACCCCTCGGCTTGCTCCTCGATCTTCTCGTAAGACGATGGGAAAACGCCCTCGGAATCGTGGAGCAAAGCACGCGAATCTTGGCTCGCTAGAGAGCGCTCCGGCCCGGCCTTGATCTCATTCTAAATCGCGGCCTCGACCGTTTTCGCCGTATCGTAGTATTCGCGAAATTCGACGATGAGACCGTCCTTCATCCGATACGAGTCGAGCTTCGGTGTCTCCACGACCTTTCCGGTCGCGCCATGTTTCCAAGCGCATTCGCAAATCACGATGTGACGCTCACCCTCCGAGACGATTTCCTCCACCTTGTAGTTCACCAACTCCCATTTCGCCGCAATATCCTGGAAGTAACCCAGCACTTCGTGTTTGCCCGACCGGGAGCGGGAGAACTCCATCCCGGGACGACCCTCGCCCAGAGACTTCCAATCGATATCGTCCGCGAGCAGTTCTAAAAAATACTCCACCGCCGCCGGGTCCGCCGCCGCCCAAAGTTCATATCCATACCTGAGTTTTTCGCGGTCCGCTTCCGTGCTCATCGAGGCCACCGTATTCCTTCGCCATCACTCGAATCAAGTAGCATTGGTCGACCAGTCCCATTTTGTTCAACCGTCGTCGCGATCCACCGACTTCCGCGCGTGCGCCCTTGTGTTCGTCCAAGACCAAAATGGCGAGTCAGGCAGGCAGCTGGAAGGAAGAGCGGCCAGCCCTGAAGGTTGATCGGGGCCGGAAAGCAATTTCCCAGCTCCTCGGTTCTGGCATCACTGCGAAATCATCCCGAATTTTCTAAATCGTGCTGAAACTATCGGGCGGGGCTTCTCGTGGCTCAGGGATAGAGGCATCGAGATCGGTGCCCGAAAACGAAATTGAAAAAACAAACAATGAAAAATCTAGCTCTTTTGATGTCCATGGCTGCCTTGGCAGCCACTCAGGGATTTGCAGCAGGTCACGCAGCGGTTTCCGGTTATGCTCTGTCGGATGATGGAGAAACGCTCGTCGTGATGGGCGATGTGAATTCCCCTGGCGACGTGGTGATCTACAGCTTGGCATCACCCTTGCAGGCAATTGCCTGGCGTCCCGTGACTGGCGAACTCTTGGGCTTCTCCGATGGTATGATTGCGACGATTGATCCGATGTCTGGTGAGATGACCGATCTGAAAGCCATATTCATGAGTGACGCGATAATCGGCGAGGGCAAGATGGTCGCGTTTGACTTCAACAACAAAATCGACGCGGTGCGCGCGGTGACATCGGCGGGGGACAATCTTGTCTACTTCCCCGATGGCTTCGGTGACAATGATGAGCGCGCCGGTTCCGTGCGCCGGTTCACCAACCTAGCGTATGCGGAGGGTGACTCCATGGCAGGCACCACGCCGATGATCTTCGCCAATGCGTATACCAACGCCATCAACGGCAAGACGGCTGGTTCGACGTTCCAATATGCGCTCGATGCCGCAACCGACACGCTGGTGAGCTTGGCCAACAATGCCGGCACTTTGGAGACCATCGGCAAGATCACCGTTGATGGTGCCCCTGTGGATCTGGCTCCGATGGGTGGTTTCGACATCGTCTCGCCCGAAGAAGGCGAAGACATGGCGCTTGCGATCCTGCAACTGGAGGGGGCGGCGTCGGCTGGTCTCTACGAGATCGATCTCGAAACGGGCGCGGCAACTCTGAAGGCCGATCTCGGGATGGGCGGTATTACCGGCTTCGCGGCATCGCTCGGCAAATAGCCTTCGAGGCAAGGTAGAAAGTCAGTTGCTACCTGCTCGGGATAGCCCCGGCGGCAAGAGTTTGCCGTGCGGGGCTATTTCGGTTAGTCATTTGGAGAAGCGTTTTGAACGGCTTCCGACCCAAGTGACGGAACGCGAGGACATCGAAGAACTGATTGGCAAGGTCGCCCTCGGCGACCGGGCTGCACTGGCCGCGCTCTACGATGCTACGAGCGGGAAACTATTCAGTGTGTGTCTCGGTGTTTTGAAGAGCAGGGACGAAGCGGAGGAGGCACTGCAAGACGTGTATCTCCGCATTTGGACCAAGGCTGGGAGATACGCGGTTACGGGCCATTCTCCAATGACGTGGCTCATTACCGTGGCAAGAAATCTGTCGATTGACCGGCTCCGGGCGAGAAAAGTCAATCACGTGGACCTCGACAGCGTCGGTGAACTTGTCGAAAAGCGACCGGGGCCGGATGCGGCAAGTATTGCGGCGTCGGAACAGCGCCGAATCAGCGCCTGTTTCGAAGAGCTGCCGCCCGACCGGGCCGATGCGGTCCGCGCTGCCTATCTCGACGGGGTGACGTATCAAGCGCTTGCAGACCGCTTTGAGGTGCCGCTCAACACGATGCGAACCTGGCTGCGCCGTAGTCTCATCTCTTTGAGGGAATGCCTGTCGCGATGAGTGACCAAGAGGACATCCCTGAAGACGAGGCGCTGGCGGCCGAATACGTCTTGCGTCTGCTGGACGTGGACGCGGAGCGGGCCTTCGAAACGCGGCTTCAGACTGAAGCGGAGCTGCGTGAGCTGGTGCGGTTTTGGGAGGCCGAGTTCGCAGCTTTGGCTTCCGATTCTCCAGACGAGGTTCCTTCACCTTCGGTCAGAGCGAAGCTGGTCGCCGAACTGAGTGGTGAGGACGCCCGTCCCGAGCGTCGATGGCCTCGGGGTTTGCTGGCGTTTTCCGCCTTGGCCGCGGTTGCGGTTCTCGCGTTCCTTGCCTTCAGCCAAATGCGGCGGGGCCCGGCATTTGATCCAACGCTCCATGCCACCCTGATCTCGGAAGACGGTGCAGTCCATATCGAGGCCGGCTATGCCCCTACCGGAAACCTATTCAAGGTCATTCCCGAACAAGGTGCGCCCGCGACCGGCCGGGATTTTGAGCTTTGGGTGATCGGCGCGAAGGCTGATGCGCCGGTGTCCCTGGGCGTAATTCCGACGGATCGGGAAAGCTTGTTCGAGATCGCTCCCGAGATGGCAGCCTTGATCGACGGTGGAGTATTAGCCGTTTCGGAGGAACCCGAAGGCGGCTCGCCAACCGGCGCGCCGACCGGGGCGATTTTGGCGACCGACGAATTCTTCGACGCCGACTTATTTCAGGCGAGCTGACACTCTTTGAAACCGCCTAGTATCGGTGGGCCGCGACGTCCCCAGCGCGGCGGGGGCGATGAGCCGATTCGCAAACCACTCACCCACCCAAGGCCTTTCCGGCTATCGATCACTTGGGTAAGGCTGCACCCAGAACAAGAAGTCTCCCCCCACCGCGCCGGGGACGTCGCGGGCCACCGGGGAAAGCTTGCTACTGTAGTTTTCGGGGGACTTCTGCTAGGATGGTCTTCGCGATATCCCATTGGTTCTTTACCCTATTCATCCATGACTCCTATACACCTCACAAATAATACGACTTCTATTCGCGAGACCGCTTCTAGTTTCCCCACAAGTAAGCGGCTGTTCTTTGCGCTTGACGATCAGATTGCCTCACGATAACGGCAGACGTGAGGAGATTTTCTGCCGCTGCCTTAGTTTTGGCCATGAGCTTCATTTTGTGCTCTTGCGAGACAACTGACACAACCGGCCTAGCCACACCGGCTGCCAATGGGTTGGCGACCAATACCGACGGACAACCAGTTCTGATGCCATCACCCAGCTCGGCGACCAATCAGATCCAGAAGAAGAAAACAAAAACTGAGGAGAGAATTGGTCGCGCCGCCGACGGAGCGATCGTGAAGACGACCGAATCCTCGTCGACCTCGGCATCCCTGGACTTCTCCGGACTGGTAGGTTCGGGGGCGGCTCGCGCATTTCCCGGCCCTTCAGCCTACGTTGGAAAATGGAATGTAGTGCAGGCCGATGGGAAACGTTGCACCATGACCCTCCAAGCAAACAAAATCCCGGCGACCAACCAATATAGGCTGACGACCGGAGGTTGTTTTCACGAGGATTTGTTCGGTATTTCCAGGTGGAGTCTGGAGGGATACAATCTCGTCATTCAAGATGCCTTCGGGGATAAGCGTCATTCCCTCAGCGTCACTGGTCCCAATGTGTTAAAGGGCGGCGGGCTGACCCTGACACGTTGAGAAACTTTTTGCCTCCCCAGCGCTACCACTCCTCTGGAGGCGCTGCCTGCGGATCGGTCCCCTCTGGTTTGGTTATTGGAAGTGGCTCAATGGTTTCCATCTCAAAGGGCGGCCACGGCCAATGGGAAACCGGCACCTTATACCAACCTCCAGAATTCACTGTTAGAATGGAGGGAGGGTGGTGTGGGGAAGAGGCGCTGAAGCGCGGGGAAGGAAGAGCCGGTGTCTTTCGAGCCAGCCCAGCGTTGCTCCTCGGTTAGGGTGCCTGCACCGCGCCCTCGTCGCGCCTTGGTCTGGCCCGAAATCCACTCGGCCATTCTACCAGCCAATTCTGCAGCTTGGTATTAGGCGAAGGCTTGTGCGACATCTTCGAGGAGGTCTTCCATTGCCTCAATGCCGACGCTGAAGCGGATGAGGGAGTCGGTGATGCCGACTTTTTCGCGCACGGCTTTGGGGACGGAGGCGTGGGTCATGCTGGCGGGGTGGCAGATGAGGCTTTCGATGCCGCCGAGGCTTTCGGCGAGGGTGAACCAGCGGAGGGCTTTGGCTCGTTCGAGTGTTTCTTCGAGCGGGAGGCCGAAGTCGGCGATGACGATGCCGCTGCCGCCGGTCATTTGTCGCTCGGCGAGGGCGTGCTGGGGGTGGCTTTCCAGGAAGGGGTAGCGGACGAGGGGGGCTTGGAGGTCGCTTTCGAGGTAGCGGGCGAGGCTGAGGGCGTTTTCGCTGTGGGCTTTCATCCGGAGGGCTTCGGTGCGAGCGCCGCGTTGGATGAGCCAGCAGTCGAAGGGGGCGGGCTGGAGGCCGAGGGCTTTTTGGGAGAAGAGCAATTTCTCGTTCCACTCGGGATCGTGAGTGGCGACGGCGCCGCCGAGGGCGTCGGAGTGGCCGTTGGTGTATTTGGTGAGCGAGAGGAGGCTCAAGGTGGCTCCCAGTTCAAGGGGGCGCTGTAAGAGGCTGGAGGCGAAGGTGTTGTCGACGACGAGAGGTGCGCCTGCCTCGTGGCAGACGGAGGCCACGCCTGCGATGTCGATGATTTTTAGGAGGGGGTTGGTGGGGGTTTCGATCCAGACGAGAGCGGGGTTCTTTTCTGAAATGGCTTGCCAGGTGCCTTCGTGAGCGAAGTTGAGGTATTCGACTTGGACCCCGAATTTTGCGAAGACTTGGGCGAAGAGGCGGTAGGTGCAGCCGTAGATGTTTTCCTCGGCCAGGACGAGGTCACCACTTTTTAAGGTGGAGACGATGGCGGTGATGGCGGAGACGCCGCTCGCGAAGGCGGTGGCGTGCGAGGCGCTTTCGAGAGAGGCGACGACTTCCTCGAGGTTTTGGAAGCTGGGGTTGCCGCTGCGGGTGTAGTCGAAGCCTGCGGGATTTCCATGTGCAAAGGTGCTGGTCAGCCAGGGTGGCGGCATGACGGCGCCGGTCTCCCCTTTGTAGCGCTGGCCGAGATGGATGGCGCGGGTGGCGGGTCGAGGCTGGGAAGGTTCGCTCACGGTTCGTCCCCTTGCACTGCGGGGCCAGGGAAGTCAAAGCGGTCTTTTGGGGAGGAGATTCTCGCGTTTTTCAGGTTTCAGGGTTCGGGGTTCGTCGGTGATCTGGTCTTGGTAGAGACGACGTTGTCGGGGGCTGCCTACGGCTTGGAGCACTTTGTCGAGGGTGCGATTGACTTGGCTGGCGTTGATTTCGGTGAGGTGTTGGGTGAAATCGCTTTCGATGACTTCTCGGTAGATGGGCCAAGCATCCAGGAGGGCTTGGCGACCCCGTTTGGTGAGGACGGCGTAAAAGCTCCGACCGTCTTTTTCGTTGGGCTCCCTCCGAATGAGCCCGGCCGCGGTCAGACGTTTGACTCGCCGGGAGAGTCCGCTGTGGCTCAGGAGGGTGGCATCGGCCAGCTCGCCCATGCGCAGGCGATGGTCCGGTTCGTCGTTCAATGCCATGAGCACGTCATACCATTC
Organism: Verrucomicrobiota bacterium; assembly: GCA_039027815.1. Lineage (NCBI taxonomy): Bacteria > Pseudomonadati > Verrucomicrobiota > Verrucomicrobiota bacterium. Next base: position 78,011 of record JBCCJK010000003.1, on the reverse strand, counting down.
GAAAGGGATGCAATGGGAGGCTTTGAGAGCCACGTCGACCCGCCGGGTGACAATGGCGTGCGTGGTGAGCAACAAGCGCCAGGCGACGTGTTGGGGATTGGACAAGGTCCTGCGGGCGACCGTCGACTCAGGCATGGGTTTGTGGCCGAGTCTCTGGGAGAGAACAGGCGGATGCAACCAATTCTTAGGCCAGGCACGGCAGCTTGCCGCTATTGTATTTGCGCTAGCAAATAGCACCTTCATTTGGCACATTCACTGCAAGCGATAGTGGGAATGCCGATCATCAACGAAACGCAGGTCCGCGCGGCCACCGCGGCCAATGCACGCCGGAATGAGGTCGAATTTCCTCCTTTCAGTCGGACGGGTCAGGGGCTGGGCCTAGCAGAGATCCTGGCGGAGGTGGACCGCATCGCCCGGCTGCCCCTGGAAGAGAGCACCACGCTTCCCAAGGAGGCTTTCACGAGTGAGGAATTTTATGCCTGGGAAGTGGAACAGGTCTTTCGCAAGGAGTGGTTCTGTCTGGCTCACGTTTCCCAGATCCCGGCCAATGGGGATTTCCTCAATCTGGATGTGTTCGGAGAGCCGCTCCTGGTGGTGCGCGACAAGTCGGGAACGATCCGGGTTCTTTCCCGGGTTTGCCCGCACCGGGCGATGGACATTATGCCGCCCGAGTTTGGGCATGAAGGTCATGGGCCGGCCCAATGGGATGAGGAGAAGAGTGGCTGCGGCCAGACGCGCATTTTTCTTTGTCCCTATCATAGCTGGACCTTCGAGCTGGATGGGCGCCTGAAGGCTTGCCCGGAGATGAGCGAGGCCAAGGGCTTCCAGCGAGATGAGTGGGCCTTGGCCGAGTTCCGTTCCGAGGTTTGGAATGGATTCATCTTCGTCAATCTCGATGGGAAGGCGCCCCGATCCGTGTCGCAGCAATACGCCGATCTTCAGGTTAAGGTGGGCGCTTGGAATCTGGCCGAGATGGAGATGGTGGTGTCCAATGAGTGGGAGGTGCCCTGCAATTGGAAGGTGCTAGCCGAGAATTTCATGGAGAGCTACCATCATGCGGGTGCCCATGCCAAGACGCTCCAGCCTCTTATGCCGGCCAAGGGCACTTGGACCGAGGCGGAAGGCGCCCATAGCATTCGCTGCCATCTGCCGTATCGCGAAAAACTGCGAAAGGAGATCGTGGAGATGGAGGCCCGCGGCGAGCATTGGTCCGCTTTCCCTCCGCTGGCGGACTTGGAGGGGGAGGCGAAATTCGAGTGGGGGCTTTTCTTAGGTTTCCCCCTGTTCACGTTTTTGGTGGCTCCGGATCAAGCGGTTTGGTATCGCATCCTGCCGCAGGGGCCCAACCAACTCAATCTGCTCACGACGGTCTTGGTGCCGCCCAGTTCCAAGGAACACCCCGACTGGGAACGGATGCTGGAGCGGGGTGGGGAGGAAGCGGTGGGCTTCCATTTGGAGGATATGGAGGTGATTACGGCGGTCCAGCGAAGCATGTATGCCACGGGCTACCAGCGGGGTCGCTTGAGCCATCTCGAGATGCCGATTTGGCTCCTCCACCGTTACCTGGCGGCTCGGGCCCAGAATTCCTGGCCCACGGAGTATTTGCCCGGGGTGGCGGGACAGCGCTGAGCTCTGGCATGGGCTTGTTGTTTCTGAGGGTTCTGGCTTGGCTGGTAGGAGGAGGGTGGGGTGGATGAAGGTCGCTGGCGGTCGGATCGAGATGGAGATGGTGGAGGTGCCGGGTGGGGAGTTTGTCATGGGGGGGTCGGTCGAGGACAAATTTGTCAATTCCACTGAGCTGCCGCGGCGGTGTGTGAGGGTGGCCAGCTTTGGGTTAGGCGTTTTCCCGGTCACGGAGCAGCAATGGGCCCATTTTCGAGGACAGGGGCCGGTCTCAGCGCTTCCGGCGGTCGGCTTGAGTTGGCTGCAAGCGAGCGCTTTTTGTGACTGGCTGAGTGAGGGGAGGGAGCAAGCGTTTCGCCTCCCGAGCGAGGCGGAATGGGAGTATGCCTGTCGCGCTGGGACCGAGACGGCTTTTTCGACGGGCCTCCAGATCTCCCCGGAGGAGGCCAATTATCTTTATGATGAACGAGGGCGGCGGGTCGGGGCGGGCCAGCGATTGCCGGTCGGGAGCAAGCCGTGCAATGCCTGGGGCTTGGGCGATTTGCATGGCAATGTTTGCGAGTGGGTGGCGGACCCTTGGCATCCCAGCTACCAGGGCGCACCGGGCACGAGTGCGATTTGGGAGCGAGGGGGGCGTCCTGGCACCCGGGTCTTACGAGGGGGGGCTTGGGATTACTTGCCCCGCCTCTTGCGGTCTTCGTGGCGCGATTGGGCTCGGGAGACGACTCAGCGGGACAGCCTTGGTTTCCGCGTGGCGATGGATTTGTCCTGAAGAAGCGGGCTCAAACGGGGGCCCGGGTCGCGAGCGCGGCTGACCTCTCATACCAGCCAATTCTGCAGCTTGGTATAGCGGAAACTTGGCGCGGCCCTTCCGTGCTTTCTTTCAGTGGGTCGGTTTCAACGAATCGTGACCTGCGCTCCTGGCCGGAGGTAGGTGCGGAGGCGCCAGGCATCCCAGTTCGCGAGTCGGACACAGCCCGATGAGCGGGAGCGGCCGATGATGTCGGGCTCGGAGGTGCCGTGCAGTCCGATCCCGCTGCGGTTGGTGCCCGTCCAGATGATGCCTACGGGGCTGTTCGGCCCGGGCGGAAGTTTGTAGTATTCGTCACTGCGGGTTCCTTCAGCCAGCATTTGCTTGTCGTAGCGGAAGGTGGGGGTGGTGATTTGAATGACGACTTTCCAATCCCCCCGGCGAATGACTTCCGGTCGGCCCGGTGTGATGGGGAAGGCGGCCAGGAGGCTGCCATCGGTTTCATAGATGGTCATCCAACGCTCGCTGGTGTCGACGATGGCTTTGCGGTTGCTTAAGACGGGGTCTTTCGGGAACTGGTAGTTTTTCGGGATGGAGGCGATTTCGAAGGGGGTGACGTTGGGGACATTCACGGTGTCGCCCACGCTGAGGCTCCACATTTTTTTGTCAGGATTGAGGCCGCGCAGGAGGCTGGTTTTGCTGTGATAGCGCTCGGCCACCAGTTCCAGCATATTGCGGTAGCCCATGTATTTGCTTTTGGCCTGGTCTTCCGGGGCGTAGGGCAAGCCTGGCGTGAGGAAGCGTTGGTCGCTTGGCTGGATGGTGTAGGTGGTGGTGAGCTGCGGGACGGCTTTCTGCGATTCTCGCAGGACATAAAACCAGTTGCCAGGTTGATCGAAATGGCCCTGGGCGAGATTCCAGTGAGCGAGGGCCTTGCGCGTGAAGTCGCCCACCTTGCCATCGAGGATGCCCGGGCCAAAGCCCGCTTCATCCAGGAAAATCTGGGCTCGGAGGATGGTGGATTTTTCGGATTCCGGGGGCTCGGAAGCGGTCCCAGCGGTCGGCTGGCAACTGGTGACAAGAGCCAGCAGGGCAGCCAGGAGGGTGAGGCGGGCGATTCGGACCATGCGAGGGGAGCGGGTGGGTGAAAGTTCCTTTCTCGGGGCAGAGGGCGGGGAGTGAATCGGACCCTCAGGGTCAAGACGGTAGCAAATCCGAGGCCTTTTAGGCGGGCTCTTTGTGGAGATCGAAGGCCTGGTGGACCACGTGAGCGGCTTCTTCGATGCGGGCTTGGTTCACGATGACGGCGATTTTGATCTCGGAGGTGGAAATCATTTGGATGTTGATGCCGGCATCGCTGAGCGCCCCGAACATTTTGGCGGCCACGCCGCTGTGGGAGCGCATGCCGATGCCGACCGCGCTCAGTTTGGCGATCCCGAGTTCGGCCTCGAGATGGGCCCCTTGGAGCTGATTTTCCAAGAGGGGCGCCATGACCTCTCGGGCTCGTTCGAGATCGTTTTGGGGCAAGGTGAAGGAGATGCGCGCTTTCCCGACGTTGCTGACGTTTTGGATGATCATGTCCACGTTGACATCAGCCTCGGCCAGAGCGCGGAAGATGCTGCCGGCGCTGCCGGGGGTATCGGGGACTTCGCGGATGACGACATTGGCTTGGTCCTTTTCAATGCTGATTCCGCGGATGACGACTTGTTCCATGTTGGGGTGTTCTTCGGTGACAAGGGTGCCGGGCCGGTCGGCCAGGCTGGAGCGGACTTCAAAGGGCACGCCATATTTTTGGGCGAATTCCACGGATCGGCTCTGCATGACTTTCGTGCCGGAACTGGCCATTTCCAGCATTTCATCGTAGGCGATTTCGTCCAGCTTGCGAGCGTCTTTCACGAGGCGGGGATCGCAGGTGAAGACGCCCTCGACGTCGGTGAAGATCTGGCAACGATCTGCTTGGAGGGCGGCCGCCATGGCGATGGCGGTCAAGTCCGAGCCCCCGCGCCCCAGGGTGGTGATGCGGCCTTCGCGATCCAGTCCCTGGAAACCGGCCAGGATGACGATCTTCCCGGCCTCGAGCTCGCTCTGGACGGCCGATCCATCGATGTCCTCGATGCGGGCCCGGGTGTGGGCGCTTGTGGTGAGAATGCCCGCCTGCCTCCCGGTGTAGGAAACGGCTTGGCCGCCGAGCGCGGCGATGGCCATGCTGGTGAGGGCGATGGTCTGCTGCTCGCCCGTCGAAAGCAAGACGTCCATTTCCTTCTCGAGCGGGTGAGAGGAGACCTCATGGGCCAGTTCGACCAGTCGATTGGTCACGCCGCCCATGGCCGAAACGACCGCCACCACTTGATGCCCCTCCTGCTGGGTGGCGAGGATGCGGGCCGCGACGTTGCGAATTCTTTCAGCGGAGCCGACGGAGGTGCCGCCGAATTTTTGGACGATGAGAGCCAAGGGTGGGTCGGAAATTGCGAGCGCTGTCCCTAGACCGACAAAGCGCCCTCCGCAAACCGCAATTGGATTGACCTCCCTGCCGCCCTGCCTTACCCGATGCCCCTTTTTCACCCGGGACGCCCCGCTGCCATGTCTGATTCTCCGACCATCATTTACACCAAAACCGACGAAGCCCCAGCGCTCGCGACCTATTCTCTCCTGCCGATCATCGAAGCCTTCACGCGCTCCTCGGGCATCGCAGTCGAGCTTCGGGATATCTCCCTCGCGGGACGAATCTTGGCGGTCTTTCCAGACTGCCTCAGCAAGGAGCAGCAAGTGCCGGACGCTCTCAGCGAGCTGGGCGAGTTGGCCAAGACACCGGAGGCCAATCTGATCAAGCTGCCCAATATTTCAGCTTCCATTCCGCAGATGAAAGCGGCCATTCAAGAGCTTCAGGCGAAGGGCTATCCGCTGCCCGACTACCCGGAGGAGCCCACGACCGAGGAGCAAAAAGACTTCAAGGCCCGCTACGACAAGGTGAAAGGTTCCGCCGTGAATCCGGTCCTGCGGGAGGGCAATTCCGACCGTCGGGCGCCCAAGGCGGTCAAGGACTACGCCAAAGCTAATCCGCACTCGATGGGGGCCTGGTCCCGGGAGTCCAAGACGAAGGTCGCCACCATGGGAGCGGGTGATTTCCGCAGCAGTGAGCAATCGGTGACCCTAGCGAGCGCCACCATGGCGCGCATTGAGCACGTGGCGGCCGACGGTTCCGTGACGGTTCTCAAGGAAGCGCTTCCGCTGCTGGAGGGGGAAGTGCTCGACGCCACGCGCATGGAAAAGCAGGCTCTTCTGGGCTTCTTGGAGAGGCAAATCGCCCGTGCGAAAGAGGAGGGCCTTCTCTTTTCGCTGCACCTGAAGGCTACCATGATGAAGGTCTCCGACCCCATTATTTTTGGTCACTGCGTGCGCGTTTTCTTCAAGGAGCTGATCGAGAAACACGCAAGTTTGCTGGACGAGCTGGGAGTCGATTTCAAAAACGGTTTGGGCGACCTCACCGCTAAGCTCGATTCCCTCCCGCCGGAGCAAAAGGCGGCCCTCGAAGCCGACCTGGCGGCGGCCTATGAGGCGGGTCCCGATTTGGCCATGGTCAATTCCGATAAGGGCATCACCAACCTGCACGTGCCGAGCGATGTCATCATCGACGCCTCTATGCCCGCCATGATCCGGAGCTCCGGACAAATGTGGAATGCGGAAGGCCAGACCCAGGACACGCTGGCCGTCATTCCCGATAGCAGCTACGCCCCGGTCTACCAGGCCACGATCGACTTCTGTCGCGAGCACGGCGCCTTCGATCCCACCAGCATGGGCACCGTCCCGAACGTGGGCCTCATGGCGCAAAAGGCGGAGGAGTATGGATCGCACGACAAGACCTTTGAGGCGCCCGCCGACGGGGTCATCCGCCTCCTCGATGGCGAGGGAAAGATTTTGACGGAGCACGAAGTGGCCGAAGGCGATCTGTGGCGCGCTTGCCAGACGAAGGACGGGCCCATTCGCAACTGGGTCGAACTGGCGGTGGCCCGGGCGCGTGCCACCGACACCCCGGCCGTCTTCTGGCTGGACGAGACGCGGGCCCACGACGCCCAGCTCATTGCCAAGGTCACGGCCGCCTTGGCCGAGCTGGAGACCGAGGGCTTGGAGCTGCCCATCCTGGCCCCTTTCGAGGCCACCCAGTTCACCCTGGAGCGACTCAAAAAAGGCCAGGACACCATTAGCGTGACGGGCAATGTCCTGCGCGACTACCTGACCGACCTCTTCCCCATCCTGGAACTCGGGACGAGCGCCAAGATGCTTTCCATCGTGCCCCTCATGAATGGGGGCGGCCTGTTTGAGACCGGGGCGGGGGGATCGGCTCCCAAGCACGTGCAGCAATTCGAGGCGGAAAACTACCTCCGTTGGGATTCGCTGGGTGAGTTCTTGGCGCTCGCGGTTTCCCTGGAGCATCTGGCCGCCAAGTATGGCAAGGCCAAGGCCCAGGTGCTGGCGGACACCCTCGATCAAGCCACGGGCAAGTTTCTGCTGGAGAACAAATCACCGACCCGCCGTGTCGGTGGCATCGACAATCGAGGCAGTCATTTCTATCTCGCGCTCTACTGGGCGGAGGCCCTGGCCGCGCAGGAGGCGGATGCCGATCTCAAGGCGGAGTTCGCCCCTCTGGCTGAGCAAATGGCCGCCCACGAGGACAAGATCGTGGAGGAGCTGATCGCCGTCCAAGGCAGCCCGGTGGACTTCGGTGGCTACTACCAGCCAAGCGATGAAAAGGCTTCCCGGGCCATGCGTCCGAGCGAGACTTTGAATGGGATTTTGAGCTGAAGCGAAGCCACTGGGCCCGCGGCACGATTCAGCAGAGAGGTCTGGCTGGCCTTTTTGGACGGGTCGGGAAGGTTCCTTGCAGCTTGGAATGGCTCCTGATAGGGATTCGGTATGCGGAAGTTGTTTTTGGTGCTGGTGGGCTCGGCTTGGCTGCCTTTTGCCGGTGCGGCCGAGCCGGCCCAAGGGTCCGTCTTTCACGATGCGAACGGCAATGGTCTTTTCGATCAGGGAGAAGACGGCTTGCCCGGGGTCCTCGTTTCGGATGGAGAGGAGGTCGTGGTGACCGACGAGGGCGGGCGTTGGGAGCTGCCGCTCGGCGAGGACGTGATCTATTTCGTGATCCAGCCCAGTGGCTGGCAGGTCCCGCTGAATGAGCGCAATCTGCCTCAGTTTTTCCACATTCACAAGCCGGCCGGATCGCCGGAGGGGATGCGGTTTGAGGGGGTGCCCCCGACTGGGCCTCTTCCGGAGTCGATCCATTTCCCGCTCACGCGGAGCGAGGCAGGGGAGGAGTTTTCTTTCTTCGCCTTTGGGGATCCGCAGCCTTACAGTGAGGAACAGGTCGAGTTCTTCCGGCGAGACATCGTGGAAGAGGCCAAGCTGGTGGAGGGACCGGTCGGGGGAGTCACCTTGGGCGACATCGTGGGAGATGATCTCGATCTCTATGAGCCGATGACGGCCGCCATTGCCCAGATGGGCCTCCCCTGGTGGCAAATCCACGGCAATCACGACATGAATTTCGACGCGGCCAGTGAGGAATTAGCCGACGAGACCTTCGAGCGGATTTTTGGCCCCGCCACCTATGCCTTTCAGATTGGGAAGGTCACCTTCCTGGCGCTCGACAATGTGCTCTACCCGAATCACCACACGCAGAACCGCTATGTAGGAGGTTTCATGGATCGCCAAATCACTTTCATAGCGAATCTCCTAAAGCATGTCCCGGAAGACCATCTCATCCTGAGTATGATGCATATTCCTCTCTTCGATGAGGATTATGCCGACACCTTCTTGGATGAGCATCGGAAGCGCTTCTTCGCCCTTTTTGAGAAGCATCCCCACACTCTTTCTCTCTCGGCTCACACCCACATGCAGCGTCATCATTTCTTTCATCATGAACATGACCATTGGCCGCATGTGCAGGCCCCCCATCATCATTACAATGTGGGGACCACCAGTGGGAGCTGGTGGGGTGGGGCCTTGGATGAGCGCGGTATTCCGGAGACGACTATGCGAGATGGCACCCCGAATGGCTATGCCATCCTGCAATTTGAAGGGAATGAATACCGGTATGATTACAAGGTAGCCAATGCCCCGGCTGACTACCAGATGAACGTGCATCTCACCAAGGCGGTCCATGCGGGGGGGCGGACTTCGGTCAATCTAGCCGTCAATTTCTTCAACGGCTCGGAGCAGGCCAAGGTGGAGTTCCGCGTGGATGGCGAGAGCTGGCGAAGCGCGCGGCGCTCGGAAAGGATCGATCCGTCCTACGCTTACCTCGCTCTCAAGCGCGAGTTCGATGAAGCGCCTAGGCCGGGCAGACCGCTCCCTGCTCCGCAAGAGTGTTTTCACCTCTGGACGGCCCGCATCCGAGCGGATCGCCTCGAGCCAGGCACGCATGAGGTGGAAGTCCGGGTGACAGATCGCTTTGGGCGGGTCTTTCAAGACCAGGGGTCGTTTGAGGTTTTGCAAGCCATCGAATGAAGGAGGAGGGCCGCTGGTATCACCTCTGGAATGAGGCTGTGACCAGGATCGAGGTGGAGCGGCTCTTTTCAGTCAGCCCAGGGAGCGAGTGAGGTCCGCCACGGCCAGCCAGACAGGAGACGCCCGGATCACGGGAGCGATTGGCGGATGAACTCCCGGATGGAGGAGGCATCGCTTCCCACTTCATAGGTGACAGGCTGGCGAGCCTGGAGGGCTTCCAGAGTGGGGTGCGTGGGGCGGCTGCCAAGCGCTTGCTCGATGGTGTCGGGGAATTTGGCTGGATGGGCGGTCGAGAGGATGACGTTGGGCGCGTCTTCGGGCAAGTCCTGGAAGGCGCAGGCGGTGTGGGGGTCGGCCAGGTAGTGGTATTTCTGGTCCACTTCCGCGATGAGGCGCTGGATGTCTTGATCGCTGCTTTTGGTGGCGGTGAAGATGTCGGGATCGAAGTCTGGCAGCACGAGGGCGTTTTCTTCTTTGAGCTGCTTCATCTGGGAGGCGGTTTTTTCGGGATCGCCCTGGTTGAGAAAGAAGAGGTAGCGCTCAAAGTTGCTGGCGACCTGGATGTCCATGCTGGGAGCCAGGCTGGGGTGAACGGCGCCGGGGGTGTAGCGGCCTTGGGTGAAGAGTCGATGGAGGATGTCGTTGCGGTTGGTGGCTATGACAAAGCGCTTGGCGGGCAGGCCCATTTTGTAGGCCAGCCAGCCGGCCAGGATGTTGCCAAAGTTGCCCGTGGGAACGATCCAGTTGGGTGCCTTTTGCTGGCTGGGCGGGAGTTGTTGCCAGGCGGCCAGGTAGTAGATGGACTGTGCGAGGACGCGGGCCAGGTTGATGGAGTTGACGGCCGAGAGGGCCGCTTCTTTTTTGAATTCGAGGTCGCCGAAGAGTTCTTTGACGATGCGCTGGGCGTCATCGAAGGAGCCTTCGATGGGGATGGGGTGGATGTTTTCGGCCCCCGTGCAGGTCATTTGCCGTTCTTGGAGTGGGGAGACCCGGCCTTTTGGGAAGAGGATGAAGACCTTGACCCCTGCTTTGTGAGCCAGGCCGTGAATGGCGGCGGCTCCGGTGTCCCCCGAGGTGGCGCCCAGCACGTGGATGGGCTGGCCGGTGCGGCGGATCTGGTCTTCGAAGAGGTGGCCTACCAACTGGAGGCCGAAGTCCTTGAAGGCGAGGGTTGGGCCATGAAAGAGTTCGAGGACATGGAGGTCTTCAGTCAGGGGAACGAGGGGCGCGGCTCGCTCGGGATGCTCGAAGCTGGCGTAGGAACGGGCCACCAAATCATGCAGTTCGGTTTCGGAGTGGGATTGGTCGAAGAGCCGGAGGAACTCGAAGGCCAGCTCCGGGTAGGGGGTGCGGACGCCCGCCTGAAGGAGGGAGGAGGGAAGCTGGGGAAGGGATTCGGGCAGGTAGAGCCCGCCGTCAGGCGCCAGACCGGCGGCAAAGGCGTCGGTGAAAGAGAGAGGGGTGGCGTGGCTGCGCGTGCTGACGAAGTGCATTCCGAGGAGACGTGGCTGGTCGATTTTTAAGGAGAACGTCCCCTCGGTCTTGCCACAGGGGCTTCCCCCGGGCAATGAAGGTTTCGCGGCCTTTCTTTGGTGGCTGTTCGCGCTCTGACTTGGGGTGGCAGGAACTTGCGGTCCTTTGTCGATTTCTGGCGCTCAGTGGTCTTTCCTTCGTTCCAGCACGAGAGCGTGCTAGGCTGCGATTCTATGAACTCGGGTTTCAAGTTTTTGCTGATTGTGGGCGGCCTCGCTTTGGTGGGCTGGTTGGCCTTTGGATTTTTCGGGGTGCAGTCGCTCTTCGTCGATCAGGAGGTGAATGAGGAGGTGCCTGATTTCATCGCGGCGCTTTCCGCCCAAGAGGATTTGCAGGAAGAGGGGCCGGTGGTGGTTGAGGAAGAGACTCCGGCGGAGTCGCCGACCGAGCCCGGTGCTTCTGAGATGCCTGAAAAAGCGATCTCTCCCGCCCTGGAAGGGACTCCGAGGGAGCCGGCCCCCCTGCCCGTGCCCGAGAAGCAACCCGAGCCTCAACCGGTTCTTTTGGGGAGCGGTTCTTTCGTGAAAGGAGACAGCACCTATAGCATTTCCGGAAAGGCCTACCTCAGCCGCTTTCAAGGAGTCACCAGCTTGACCTTGGTGGACTTCGAAGTGACCAATGGGCCGGATTTGTTTCTCTATGGAGTGAAGACCGACAGCACGGAGAACTCGGTCGTGAAAAAGGCTGTTTCCGAGGGACAGTTCGTGCGCTTGGGCCGCTTGAAGGGGAACCGCGGCAATCAGACCTATGAGCTGGAAGGCGAGCTGGATCCGGCGGAGTATCCCGTGCTCTCGATCTGGTGCCAGCGCTTCAGCCGCAACTTCGGGGTGGTTTCCTTGCAGGGGCCGTTCTGATGGCTTTGGGGGTGGCAGGCCTCGGCTTGCGCACTCTGGTCCGTCAGGCTTTCTGCCCCAGGCTCTCGACTGGCATGAGGACTGGTTGCGCTAGCGTGCAATCGAGGGCGGCGATTTCCTGGGCAGCTTGTTTCATTTGGCCATGCTTGGCCCGGTGGAGCATGAGCATGAGTTCGGCGTCCTGTCCTTCTTCCGGCTCGGCGACCGGTTGGACGAGAGAGCGGATTCCGATGCGGTGATCGGCCAGCACGCGAGTGATTTGGGCGATGACGCCTGGGCGATCCTGCACCGCCAACCGAAGGTAGAATTCGCAGGTGATTTCCTCGCTCGGCATGGCGCTGCCGTAGACGCCTTGGGGAACGAAGCCTTCGTTCCCGTGGCCTGATGGGAGATGGCCTGCGGCGTCGGCCAAATCACTGATGACGCTGCTGGAGGTGGCGTCCATCCCGGCCCCGCCGCCATAGAAGAGGGTCTCTCCCACGACGTCTCCGGTCACGGCGAGGGCATTGAAGACGCCATTGACCGAGGCCAGGATGTGTTCTTCGGGGATGAGGGTGGGCTGCACGCGAACTTCGATGCAGTCTCGCTCGTCTTTCCGGATGACGCCCAAGAGCTTGATGATGTAGCCGAGCTGGGCAGCATAGAAAATATCGCTGGCGCGGATGGAGTCGACGCCTTCCACGAGAATCTCTTCGGGTTTGACCCAAACTCCGTAGGAGAGCCAGGCCAGGATGATGGCCTTGTGGGCGGCGTCCATTCCATTGATGTCCAGAGTGGGGTCGGCCTCGGCGTAGCCTTTTTCCTGGGCTTCGTCGAGCGCCGCCTCATAACTCAATCCGGCGTCCGTCATGCGGCTGAGGATGTAGTTACAGGTGCCGTTGAGGATGCCGAAGATGGAGGTGATGCGGTTGCCTACGAGGGCTTCGCGGACGGCCTTGATGATGGGGATGCCGCCGGCCACGGCTGCCTCAAAGTAGAGGGGCACTTTGTGTTTTTCGGACAGGGCGATGATTTCCTGGCCATGTTCGGCCAGAAGAGCTTTGTTCCCCGTGACCACCGTTTTGCCGGCCCGGATGGCGGCTTCGACCAGCTCTTTCGCCTCGGATGTGCCGCCGATCAGTTCCACGATAATGGCGAGCTCGGGGTCGTTCAGAAGTTCCCGCCAGTCGGTCGTGACGAGGCCACGATCGTAGGCGATCGGCCGAGGGCGGTCGGGATCGCGAAGGGCGATGCGAGCGATTTTCAGCTCGAAGCCCGTGCGGTCGATGAGGATTTCGCGGTTCTTTTCGAGGTTTTTGTAAACGCCCGCCCCGACGTTTCCGAGTCCGGCCAGGCCGATGCGAATGAGTTTGCCCATGATTGCTGAGGAAGGAGGCGCACCATGATGCGTGGCTCTTTCGCCGGCAATCAGAAACTCAAACTGAGGCTGAGCGAGCCGAAGATTTGCTCTTCGTCCTGGCCTTCAAATTCCTTGGTCCGCAAGGTCTGCACGTAGCTCAGGCGCAGGTCTCTGTAACGGATGCCGAACCCGGCGTAAATGTCTGCAACCAAGGGTTCTTTGTCGATACTGAAGCTGTCCACGAAGGTGTTCCCATCCAAGAAAATATTGTGAGCGATGGCCCCTCCTTCGAAGCCGCCCAGCAAGAAGACGCTCCAGGGGCTTACGTTCTGGTAGTTGATCCCGTCCTCGTCGAAGAACTGGTTGGTGTAGGCCGTCACGGTGAGACGATCTGCGGAAAAGTCGCTCGGTAGATTGTAGCCAAAGCGGACTTCCGAGCCGACACTTCCGCGGACGATCACATTCCCGAGGTCGGCCCCCCAGAATCCCAGCCAAGTGAGGCCGAAGTGGCCAAATTCCCGGCCGGGGAGCCGGTGGGTTTGACGGAAGTGGAGGTTGAGGGTGGGCTCGTTGCGAAGTTGGTTGTCCCAGCCATTGAATTTTGGGATGTCCCGAACGTCATGAATGAGGTCTTGGGCGTTTTCCGCAAAGGAGTTGGGGCCGACGGTGCCGAGAGTCACCTCGAGGCTGTTGAGGACGCGTTCCGTCTTGGCGTGGACCGAGAAGCCAACCGCCAACCAGCCAGCATAAGGGCGGTCGTCTGTGATGAGGGCGGTGGGGTCGGGGTCAGAGGGGGTGAAGATGAGCTGCGTCAGGGAAAAGCCGTAGTTGAACTTCCAGGGCGAGCCGCCCATGCCATTGAGGACATCGCCCAGGCGACGCTGGATGAAGGGCACGTCGGAGAGCGGGCGGTTCTTGGAAATCCAACTGAGGCGGGCTCCGTTGGTGTAATTCTCGTCGGTGCCACCGAAGAGGTCATTGTCGAGATAGAAGGTGAGGTAAGCGTCTTCCTCCACGCCCAAAAGTCCCGCCCCGCCGCTCACGACATCGCCCAGAAAGGAGGTGGCATATTGTTCTTCTTCCGGAGTGATCGAATCGATGTCCAAGGTGGCGGGAGCACCCGGCTCGGGTGCCTGAGCGACGAGAGAACCAGGCAAGAACAAGAGGGGCCAAAGGCGCAGGAAGGACATGGGGAAGCTATGCGGCGTGTTTGCGCAAAAGTCGAGCCCGAGCTTGGCCGGTTTTAAGGACGCGTCATCTCGAATTGGTCCCCCGTCCGGCAGTAGGAAGCGGGGCTCTGCATGCGGCCAATCGGGTAGTAGCGATTCGGCTGGAGCGTGAGGGTTTCGGGATGGAAGAGGCCCTCCCGGACCTGGACTTTTTCGACCAGTCCCAAGACCAGCCGGTTGTCGCCGATTTGCAGGGTGCCCCATTCCCGGCATTCCAAAGCGACGGGCGCTTCCGCCACCCGGGGGGTGAGTAGGCCTGCCGAGGGCGCGGGATGCAAGCCGCAGGCGCTCAGCTCACTCTCGCCGTAGGCCAGAGCATCGGCTGAACGGTTCATGGCTTCCGCCAAAGGTTCGTCCACCAGATTGACGACGAATTCTTTTCGATCCCGGATATTGAGGGCCGTGTCTTTGGGAAGACCCGGGCTCTTGTCTCCCGGCGCAAACCCGACCAAAGGAGGATTGGCTCCCAGCACATTGAAAAAGCTGAAGGGAGCCAAGTTGACGGTCTCGTTTTGATTGAGTGTGCTGACCCAGGCGATGGGTCGGGGTGTCACGACACTGGCGAGAATTTTGTAAGCGGCAGCGGCGTGGTCGTTTTCCAGATCGAGAAGCATGGCGAGCGAAGCCTAGCCCTCTCGCGGACGATCGCCAAAGCGGAATCTGGCCTAGCATTCGAACCGATTCTAGTTTCTCAAATAGCTGGTTACGAGACCTCGAAATCTTCAAGGATTTCCATGAGCTTTTTCCGGCTGAGCGGTTTGATGCAGTAATTCTTCACGAACTCATAGCGGGTGGTTTTCTCGATATCACTCTGCTGCTCGGAGGAGGTCAGCATGATGACCACGGTCTGTTGACTCACTTCTTGAGCATAGGCCTCCAAGAACTGGTGGCCATTCATAACGGGCATATTGATATCGAGAAAAATGAGATCAGGCGGCTCCTCCATCTGCGAGATCATTTCGAGCGCTTGTTTGCCATCGAACGCCTGGGTTAGGACCACTTTGGGATAGAGCTTCTCGATGGTTTTTTTGAAGAGAAATTGATCGGGTTCGCTGTCTTCGATGATCAGAACGTTCATGACAGTTGGTTTTTGAGGGGTTCAAAAAGGGATTTGGGCGTCTCCGGAAGCGCTTCCATGGGCAGAGTGAGGCGAAAGGATGCTCCCTGCTCGCGGCTGGCAAACGTGAGCGTGCCGCTCAACAGCTCGGCGCTTTTTTTCACCATGTAGAGACCCAGGCCAGAGCCAAAGGAGACTTGGCTATGGAAGCGGTGAAACATCTTGAATAAATCGGGGTGGTGTTCCGGAGGGATTCCCAAGCCATTGTCCTCAACTTGAATGGCGATTTGTCCTTCCACCCTTTTAATGGACAAACAGATGTAGGGATCTTTTTCTTCTGGGTCCTGATACTTGATGGCGTTGGAAATCAGGTTTTCGAGGATGAGTGTCAGACGTCTTCGGTCGAGGAAAACTTCTCCGTGGTAGCTGAAATTTCGAATGATGCGAAGCCGATCAAAGTTCTTGAGATGCGCCATGCTCTCAATCGCTTCGTCTATGAGGGAACCCAAATTGAGAGGCTCGTTCCGAATAGCCACGGTTTTGGTGGCGGTGAGTGCGAGGATATCCTTGACCAAGGCTTCCAGTTTCTTGAGGGACTTGCGTATATGGTCCACTCCCTCCAAGGCCTCTTCCATTTCATCATTTTCCAAGCAGTCCTCAATGAGACCAAGAAGACCCAGGGAGGAGACGAGGGGGGAGCGAAGGTCATGCGAGGTGCGGTAGGCAAATTCCTCTAATTCCGCCTTGGCCGCACGGAGTTCGATCTCGGTTTCTTTGAAGGACGTGATGTCGGTATGGGTCCCGATCATGCGAAGGGGCGTCCCGTCCTCGGCCCATTCGATGACTTCTCCCCGACAAATGACCCAGATCGTCGATCCGTTTTTGTGAGGATAGCGAGCCTCCAAATGAAAGGGATGTTGGCCTCGGCTTGCGACGTGCTTTTCATAGCATTCTAGGGCGAGCTTGAGATCTTCGGGAAAGATGAGTGTCTGCCATTCCTTGGGCGAATGAGTTTTCTCTTCCGGCGCATAGCCGAGCATGCTCCAAAAGCGAGGAGACATGTATTCATAGTCTTCCTGCAAGTGCCAATCCCAGAGGCCGTCATTGGTGGCATCGGCATGCGCTTTCTTGATGTAGTCGGATTCGATGAGTTGATCCTGGGCCTTCCTCAGATCGGTGATGTCTTGAAAGACTCCAATAATGAAATCGGCATCCTGGTCCTCCTCCGTGGCGCGACGACCAGAGGAGCGGACGATCCGTTCGGAACCATCTGGCTGGAGCAACCGGGCTTCGAATGTGAAATCACTTCCATATTCGATCGATCCGTGGACCTTTTCCTGGATGGACGGTCGGTCCTCTGGATGATAGAAATTGATCGCCTCGGCCAGTTGAGGCTGATAGGTCTCGGGATCCACTCCATGGATCCGGTAGATTTCTTTCGACCAAAAAACTTCGTTGTTTTTGAGATCGATCCGCCAATGGCCAATTTTGCCGATTTTTTCCGCCTGCTCCAAGAGATCGAAGTGGTAGTCAAGATTATCGAGGGAAGAGCGCTCACTTTTGGCAGGACGGAATGAGAAGAGTCGCTGAGGTCCGCTTGCGCTCTCGAAAGGGCGAATGGTGCATTCGAGCTGAATGGAGGAGCCATCTTTGCGATGGGCGATTGTTTCGAAGGAGGTGGAAGGGGGAGGAGAGGTGCCCCCACTCGTTGGGGCATGGCCTTCTCCTTCCAGCTGGGGAAAGAGTGTGGGGAGGGTCCTTCCAAGAAATTCTCGTTGGTCGTAACCGAGAAGGGCGGAAGCTTGGTCGTCGATTCCTTGGATCTGGCCGTCGGCCGCAAGGAGAAGAGTGGCAGCGTGAGAAGACCCGACCTGAGCTCCCGTGTCAGCGGGATGGGGCATGAAGTTGAGGGGTTAAAAAGAAAGGTAGTGTAGTCCAAATGCTCTTCTTTGGCAAGGTCCTTCTACCAAACTCCCGCACCTGATACCAACCTCCAGAATTGACTGGTAGAATGGAGGGAAGGTGTTGTGGGGAAGAGGCGCTGAAGCGCGGGGAAGGGAGAGCCGGTGTCTTTCGAGCCAGCCCTGCGTTGCTCCTCAGTTACGGTGCCTGCACCGCGCCCTCGTCGCGCCTTGGTCTGGCCCGAAATCCACTCGGCCATTCTACCAGCCAATTCTGCAGCTTGGTATGAGGAGAAGGGTAGGGAGGAGCGTCTCAGCAAAAAAGAACCGGACCCGCTTCCGGGTCCGGTTGGTGGCAAGGAGAGGGGAATGAAAAGGCGGTCTCAGGCTTTTGGCTCAGCGATGAGATCGAGCGTGATGACGACTTCGGGGCGAATGAGGTTGTCCTGCATTCCGGCGTATTTGATATTCCAATCGAAGCGATTGATGTCGAACTTCGACTTCATGGTGACTTGGCTATCACTTACTTCTACTTCGGCCGGAAAGGTCACTGATTTGGTGACGCCGCGAAGCTCTAGATTGCCAGTGACGCTGTATTGCCCGGGACTCTTTTCTTCGATCCCGGTCAGGACGAAGGTCGAGGTGGGGAAGTCGGGCACGCTGAAGAAGTCATCGTTTTTCAGGTGTTTGGTCAGGTTGTCGTTGTCCGACCAGGTGGACTTCATATCGATGACAAAGCTATTTTGATCTCCGACCAACTGGCCGTCATCGACGGTGAATTGTCCGCTGAATTCACGGAAGCCGCCTCCGTGGCTGCCCACGGCCTTGGAGCCGAGAAATTCGATGGTCGAGGCATCGCTCAAGACATAAGTGATGGCGCTTTCCCCAGGGGCTGGGGTGGAGACTTGTTCTTGGGCTTCGCCGACTTCGGCATCGGCGGTGGTGTCGGCTGGGTTTTCAGCGCAACTCCAAAAGGCGAAGAAGCTGGCGGCGAGGAGGAGGGCGGGTCTGGATTTCATTTTGTTCGGTTGTTTGGGTTACTGGTTATAGGGTCACGATTTTTAGTTCGATGTCGATGAGGTCATTGACGAGATGCATGCCGGGATTGCGAAAGAGTTTTCCCGAGCCGTAGATAATCTGCCAGAGGGTGCGGTCGATGGAGAGAGTCGCTTGGGCGGCGGCCTTGCCATCGGGCGTCAGGCCGGTCACGGCTTGAATTTGGAGCGGAAGGGTTTGGCCCTTGAGGGTCAAGTGGCCCTCAAGGGCGAGATTGGGTGCTCCCAGGCTGGTCGGTTCCAGAACGCGGCTTCCGCTGATGACAAATTGAGCCTCGGGATACTGGGCGGTGTGAAAGAAGTCATCGCTCTGGAGGTGGTCGATGAGCACTTGATGGAGTTCCTGCCCTGCCAAGTCAGTGCATTCCATGCCAGTGAGGTCCAAGACGAAGGAGCCGCTGACCAGCTTCCCCCCTTCGAAGCCGAGGGCGCCGGTTTTCAGGGGCAGCGTGCCCCAGTGTTTGTTGAGAAGGTTGCGCCCGGTCCATTCTAGACGACTGGCGGCCAGATCGACGGCCAGTTCTCCCTCGGGGGCCGCCGGGGGCGGCGGCGGCGTGGCTCCCCTCTCCACTGGACCTCCCGCCTGTTCCCAAGCCGCCAAGCCGCCCATGAAATCCCGCACGGCGGTGTAGCCAGCGTTTTCGAGCTTTTCGGCGGCCAGTTGGGATTCACGGCTTTCGGCGTCCGCCCCGTAGACGAGGAGGGGGGTGTCTTTCCGGTCGACGAGGGCGGCCACGTCTTGCAGAAACGTGACGGGGAAGACGGGGGCGCTTTCGGCTCCCTGGATGTGGGAGACGGCGAAGTCATCGGCCAAGCGAACGTCGAGCAGGTGGGGCTTCGGCTGGGCGGAAAGGGCCTCCCGGACTTGGTCGAGGGCAATGGTGTTCATGGCGTGGGCCTTATACCAACCACCAGAATTCACTGGAAGAATGGAGGGGAGGTGTTGTGGGGAAGAGGCGCTGAAGCGCGAGGAAGGGAGAGCCGGTGTCTTTCGAGCCAGCGCTGCGTTGCTCCTCGGTTACGGTGCCTGCACCGCGCCCTCGTCGCGCCTTGGTCTGGCCCGAAATCCACTCGGCCATTCTACCAGCCAATTCTGCAGCTTGGTATTACTTCTTTTTCTTTTTGAAGAGCAGACGATCGAGCGAGAGCGAGCCCGAGCCTGAGCTCACCACCATGAGGAGGCCGCCCATGAGGGCGAGGTTCTTGAGGAAGGCAATCATTTGTTCAGGATCGGAGGGATTGTGGAAGAACCAGGTGGCCGCCATGAGGAAGCCGATGAGGGCGAGCGCTCCCAGTCGGGCGCGAAGCCCCAAGGCCAAAGAGAGACTTCCCAAGACGAGGGCGGCGATCGAAATCGGTAGCAGGACTTCCGGTGCGGGGACCGAGACGCTTTTCATTTTTTCGACGGTTCCGGGGAAGTCCGAGAGTTTGCCCAGGGCGCTCAAGGCGAAGATGGCGGTGAGGGCGAGACGGCCGAGGAGTTGGATGATGGCATTCATGGATTTGGGTATGGGTTCGCAGTTTCTTTGCTTCGAGTGTGGTAGGAGATAGGAGGGGCTTCAGGCATTTTCCTGCAGCCAGGTTTTCGAAAGGGTGAGGTCTTCCGGGACCAGGCTGTGACCAGTGGGCAGATCATGATGAGCCACTTCCGCACCGGCTTCTTCCAAAAGTTCCAAAAGACGGAGGCTGCTGGCGCGGGGAATGAGGGAATCGCTCTCCCCGGTCAGCAGGAGAACGGTCTTGCCCGAGAGGTCTGGCAAGCTCGCGACTTCCCGCGGCAACATGGCACGCAGAAGAATGGCACCATCCAAAGTGTCCGGTTGCTGCAAGAGAAGCGAGGCCGCGATGTTGGCTCCGTTGGAGTAGCCAATGGCCAGGCGCTTGCCTTCCACGGGGTATTCCCGCGCGGCTTGGCGGAGAAAGGCGGCTAATTCGTCGGTCCGCGCGATGAGGTCTTCTTCATCGAACAGGCCTTCACGCAGGCGACGGAAGAAGCGGGGCATGCCGTTTTCCAAGACCTTGCCCCGAGGGCTGAGAATGGCCGATTGCGCATCCAGTTGACGGACGAAGGGCAGGAGGTCGTTCTCATTGCCTCCGGTGCCGTGGAAGGCGAAAAGGGTGCGTCCGGTGGAGTGCTTGGCTTCTTCCCACCGGTGGCGGAAGGTTAGACAGCTGTCCAAACGAGGAAGCGTCCGCTCCAGCTGCGCTCGCAAGGCTTCGTGCTGGGGAGGGAGAAGAAGGCTTTGGCCGAGGGCTTCGAGTGGTTCGTCGACTGAGAAACCGGGTTGATCGGTCGCGATTTCGAAGAGTACCCCTCCGGGTTCCCGAAAGTAGACCGAGTGGAAGTATTGTCGGTCGATGACCGGCGTGGGGTGAAAGCGAGTGAGGTGCTCGCGAAGTTCTCGTTCATGCTGGTCATCGCGCGCCCGCAAGGCCAGGTGATGAACGGTCCCTGTGCCTTGGCGACCGGGCGGCAGGCTGGGGTCCATTACGAGATCCAGGTAGCCCGAAGCGCCTTCGCTCGTGAAGGCGTAGCGGGTGCGAGCGCCCTCCTGTCCTGCTTCCTCTAAGCCGAAAGGTCCTTGCAAAAGCTGGGCCACTTCGCCCACTTTGCGATAGCTCAAGGTGGCGGAGTGAAAGCGCCGGATGGCGTGGAGGGCCGGCACGGTGCCTTGGCCCCAAGGCTGGCTTTGGCTGGCTGGGGTTTCCACGAGTGCCAGGCCGAGGCCGTCCGGATCAGAGAAGACCAAGGTCTTTTGACCGAAGCGGACTTCGGCCTCAGGGCGGAGATCGTGGCGGGCGAGGTGAGCCGTCCACCAGGAGGCACTGCCCTCGGGGATTTCGAAGGCAAGGGAGGTGACGGATCCGGCGCCGGCCCGACCGGGAGAGAGGTCCTCCCAAGGAAAGAAGGTGAGGATCGTGCCAGGCGAGCCGACCTCATCGCCGTAATAAAGATGGTAGGTGTGGGGATCGTCAAAGTTGACGGTTTTCTTCACCAAACGCAAGCCGAGGACTTCGGTGTAGAAGCGGTGGTTCTCCGACGCGGAGCTGGCGATGGCGGTGAGATGATGGAGGCCCGGGGAGGCCGTCGCGGTGGCCGGATGGGGAGCTTCTGTCAGGTTCATATTCAGGTGGGTGATTGTCTTGACTTCAAGATACTTGAGCAAAAATTTTATTCCGGGAGGAGGGTGCCGAGTTTTTTCAATAAGCGCACGAGGGCTTTACGTTCGTTTTGGTTGAGGTGGTCGAGGGCTGTTTCCAGGTTTTCGGCATGGGCGTCGAAGGCTCGCTCAATGAGTCGACGGCCCGAGGCGGTCAGGTGCACTAGCACGACGCGCCCGTCTTCCGGACTGGTAACCCGGCGCACGAGCTTTTTTGCCTCCAGTCGATCCACTGCCGTGGTGATGGAGCCGCTGGTGAGGCCCACTTTCCGACCAATGGTGTTGACCGGTAAGGGGCCCTTGTGAAGCAAGGCCTCCAGAACGGCGAAATCCGAAAAATTCAGGCCGGTGGTGGCGATGCTTCGACGATCCACCGCCTTCAAACGATCCCAAGCTCGCCAGAGCACCAAGAAAACCTTGGTGGCTGGAACTTTGGTCTGGGTCTGCTGACCAAGCATCCTTCTCGGTAACCCGAATTTATCTTGATGTCAAGATATTTTTCTGAACTGGCGGAGGGTGGTCGCTTGACCTAGTGGCGGCTTTCTATGAAGGGGCGGAGGCCAATGAATGGGAATCTGACTTACGGAATGGAAGCCGCCTACCTCCCGGGGAAGCGGCGAGCGGTTTCCACTCGGCAGCTCTGGCACCCGATGGCTCTGGTGCCGACGGTGGCGAGTTTTGTCTGGGCCTTGTTTTGGCTGCTGCCGAATGGGCCGCTTTCTCCGGCCCAGCCAGGGGAGGTCCAACTGGTGGCGGAGATGGAATCGGGGGTGTGGAGTATGGATTCGCCTCTGGGGATGCTGCGGAGCACCCAATGGCTGCATGGCGTCTTCGCAGGAGAGGGAGATCTGCTGGCGACGGCTCGCTTCCTGGATGCCGTTTGGCTGGCGTTGGGTTGTGGTTTGTTGGTCTGGGTGGTGTCGTTCCGCCACTCTGTGCTGGCGGCGGTCATCTTGGGGATTTGGCTTCCTTTGCTGCCGGGGATGTGGGGTCGATCCGAGGTCTTCAGTCTTTCGAGTGGACTTTGGCTGGGGCTGGCCGGGACGCTTTGGGCCGCGCTCCTCATGGCCCGCCATCCCAACGGCCTTTCGGCTGCGGGTTTGGGGACAGCGGCCGGGCTGGTGGCGTCTTCGCTCTGGGTGGGCGGATGGCTTTTGCTGGCGGTTTGGCTGATCCTGCTGGCTATTGCCCTGGGAGAGCGACCGGGAGAGTCCCGGGGTGCTTGGCGTCGCCTAAGCGGTGCCATCGGGGTGAGTTTGCTGACGGTCGCCCTCGTCAATCTGCCGCTTTTTTTGCAGTGGGCCACCCAAGGGCCCCTGCCTTCTGGCGAGGCCGCCCAGACGGCTTCGCCGGAGGGGCTTCAAGGGTGGTCTCTTTTGGTCGACAGCAGCCTGCCGATCGGCCTGCTCTGGCTGGGGACGCTCGGTTACCTCATTGCCTTTTTTGCAGGAGCGACCCGAGTGGGGGCGCGGACAGTCGATGGCCTGGCCCTCCTCTTTTTTCTGCCTTTGTTGGCAACGGTGGTCTGGGCTGGTCCCTCCGGAGTCGAGGCCTGCCTCCCCCTGCAGAGCCTCTTGGCTTACTTTGGAGTGGCGGGCTGGACGGGCGGGCTTCTCTGGCTGCGACGGCGCCTTGCTGGTCTGGGGTGGCTGGTGTTGGGGCTCGGGTTGGTGGTGCTTTCCTGGCCCCTGCTCGATTGCTTCTGGGAGGCCAAGAGCCGGAAGTTTCAAGTTTCCGGTTTTGGGGAGGAGGCTGGGTCGTGCCCGCACCACGCCCTCCCTGTGCCTTGGTCTGACCCGAAAGGCGCACGGCCGTTCCACCACTTGATTCGGCAGCCTGGTGGGAGAGGCGTTGCGGGAGGCGGTTTCCAAAAAGGCTCCTCGCTGCGGGCACAAGAGGAAACCATACTGGGGACAGGACTCGAACCTGCACGCCGTGAAGCACTTGAACCTAAACCAAGCGTGTCTACCAATTTCACCACCCCAGCTTGCCAGAGGGACTCTAGTGTCCTGATTGCTTTCGGCAAGTCCCATCAGCCAAGGAAAACGGCTGTTCCATCCGCGAGAGCCAAGAGCTCAGGCGCTCAGGCGAAAGACGGCCTCGGCTTCGCCTAGGATGGGGGCTTGCGGGAGTCGGGATGTCGTGGTTCTTGTCCTCGGCGGGCCGAGTTTCGCGTCCCTGCCAACCCTGCGCTATGGGCAAAGCCAACAAGAAACGGAAGCCTCAGGTTTACAAAAACCACTTCTACACCCGTCCGTGGTTTCTCTGGACTCTTTTGTGTGGTGTGACGGTCGGGTTGTTGGTGTTGATCGGCCTGCTTCTTTTTCTTAAGCCCTACAAGGAAAGGGCGGAGGAGTTTGACTTTGCCAGTATCAACGATCTGGAGGTTGCCAGCTCGGTCTATGACAATGCTGGCCGGGAGATTGGTCGGATCTACACCATGAATCGACGAATCGTGCGCCTGACCGATTTGCCGATGCATTTCATCCAAGCGATCACTGCGGCGGAGGATTCCCGCTTCTTCGAGCACGAGGGGGTGGACTACATCGGCATCATGCGGGCCGCGATTTTGAATGCCCTAGCGGGCCGCACCACCCAGGGCGCCAGCACCATCACCCAGCAGCTGGCCCGAAATGCCTATGATCTGATGGAGCGAAGCCTGAAGCGAAAGATCGTGGAAGCTTTCTTAGCTCGTCGCATCGAGAAGGAGTTCACCAAGTCCGAGATTCTCGAAATGTATCTCAATCGGATCTACTTCGGGAGCGGCTTTTACGGAGTGTATGCGGCTGCCCAGGGTTATTTTGGCAAGGAACCGCGGGATCTCACGATTGACGAATCGGCTCTCTTGGTGGGCCTGGTGAAAAGCCCGGAAAATCTCACCCCACTCCGCCATCCCGAGCGAGCGAAGAACTCTCGCAACAATGTGCTGCTCCGAATGAAAACGGAGAAAATGCTGCATGAAAGTGATTACCTCCAATTCAAGGCCCGACCGGTGGTCCTCAATCCCAAAGTCTTGAAAGACTCCTATGTCCTTCAGCGGGTGCGGGCCCAAGTCATCCAGCAGGTGGGCTTTGATAAGGCCATGGAAGGGGGCTTTCGCATTTACACCACCATCGACCAAGAACTCCAGCAGCGGGCCCAGGAGGCGCTCCAAGAGCAGCTGACCAAGGTGGAGAATCGCGAGGAGTATGGCCATGAGACCTACGCCGAGTTCCAAGAGCGTCGCGATCGCGGAGAGGCCGGTCGGCAAAATTACCTGCAAGGGGCCGCCCTGGTGATCGACAACCGGAGTGGCCGGGTGCGAGCCTTGGTCGGGGGACGCGACTACGAGGACAGCGAGTTCAACCGTGCGCTCCAAGCCCGGCGGCCGGCTGGGACCGGCTTCACGACCTTTGTTTACGGGGCTGCTTTTGAGCAAGGCGATCACCACCCGGCCAGCCTTGTGCTTGATGAGCCGATCGATGCCCGGCGGGTCATGGTCGGAGGAATCACGGGCATTCTCGGAGAATGGGGAGTGGAATCGAATGTCAATTACCACGCCGGGGAAATCACCGCCCGCCAAGCGCTGCTTTTTTCGAAGATTGGTTCCACGGTCCGTCTGGGCGAGGAAATCGGCCTGACTCGGGTCCTCGATTTCGTGCGGCGCTTCGGGATCGCCATGCCGGCCGAGCGCTACTTCAATAAGCTCTTTGTGGGACAAGAACCCATCAGCCTAAAGGAATATTGCCGAGCCTTCACCGCTTTCCCCAATGGCGGGGTGATACCAGAAGAGCTCACCTTGGTGGACCGGATCGAGGACGCTGAGGGGCGCCTGGTCTATCAGTTGCCCCCCACGCCGCCCCTCCAGCGGGTGACCGACGAAGAGACCGCTTTCCAAGTGCACCATTCTCTGAGAGCTGCTCTCGAAGAGGGAACCGGCAGCCAGGCTTACCTGCGCTATGGCTTGGAAGATGAAACGGCTGCCGGCAAGACGAGCACGGCTTACAATTTCACAGACAATTGGTTCATCGGCTACAACGCCGACCTGACCTGCGGAGTCTGGGCTGGCTTCGACTTTCCGAGGGGCATTTATCCGGGCGCTTTCAGCAACGAAACGGTCCTTCCGATTTGGACTGCCATCATGAACGAGGCCTACCGACGCCAGCCGCCGGGCGAAATCCTGCCTCCCGGCACCTTGACCCCCGCCGAGATGTGCCGGATTTCGGGTCGGCCGGCTACCGACTACTGCTATGAGGTCATCGATGCCGAAGGGGGCCAGCGCATTATGAATCGCACCACCTACACCGAATACCTCAAGCCGGGCCAAGCGGTCACGGGGCGCTGTCATGTCCACACGCGCGAGTCGGATCTTCTCTTCGATCGGGAAGGCAGCCTCGCCCCATGGATCGCCACGCCCCTTCCCTACGCGGCCACGGGTGCCACCAGCGTCATCCCTCAGGCTCCCGTGGTGGAGGGCATCGATCCCTATGCCGCGGTCGTGGTGCCCGTCCTGGCGGAGGCGATCCAAGACGATGTCACCGCTTCGGACGGGACCACCGTCCGCAAAGCCTCCGTGGTGCGTCGGGCCACGGGCGGGCGGGACGATTATCGGGTCTCGCTGTCTCCGCCCGAGCCTCTCAATTTCCTGGAATCCTTCTAGCCAGTTGTCGACGATGCCAGCTGCCCTCAAGGAGTCCGAGTGGATGATTCTCAGTTGCCCGAAGTGCCCGGAACTCCTGCGCATGGAAGTGGCCAAAGCGGGAGCGGGGATCTGTTGTCCGCATTGCAATTACCTCCTTCAGACCTTCCCACCGGGAGAGTTTCCCCAAGAGCCGGAGCCTGTGGAGAGGGAGCCAATGCCCCCGGCACCGCCCGCGGCCGCGCCTGTTTCGGAACCGGCGGAGCAGGTGATCAAAGAGGAGCCCGACTCCGGCTTCCTCATCACTGTGGAAGAGCCCGAGGAAAAGCTCCCCATCGTGGCCAAGCTCGAAACAAAAAAAGAAGAGCCTCCCAAAGGAGACCGGCCCGTCCCCAAAATGGTGCCTTCCGAACCGATCGAGCAGCAACCGACTTGGGAGAAGGCCCGGACGGAGTCGGCCGGGAGTGAGACGGGGAATCTGCCTCCCTGGGTGCGTTATGGAGCGCTCGCGGTGAGCGCTCTCCTCCTGGGTGGAGTAACTCTTTTTGCCTTGGGGCGAACGGGTTGGAACTCGGTGAAAGCATCCGATGAGGCGGAAGAAACCCAGCCGAGCTTCTTGTTGGCTGAGCTTGAGTTTGAACCAGGCCCTCAAGCGACCGAGGAGTCCGAGGAAATCAATGTGAGCGTGGCCTGGGAAAAGTATCGAGAGGCCAAGCCAGTCGCCGAAGCCTTTCTGGCAGCCGAAACTTGGCAAGAAAGGATTCAGTATGTCCGGGAGCCGGAGCGAGTCCGCCCTTTGATGGAAAGGTATTACCAGGAGAACGAAGATGGCCCCTATCCCCACCGTGGGATTGCCACTGATGGCAGCCTCAATTTCCGAGATGCCATTCTCGCTCTAGCGGTCGAGCGGCAAGACTTTGGCGAGATCTTCTTGGCGATTGATTTCAGTCAACGAGAGCCCCGAATCGATTGGGAGAGTTTCGTCGCTTTCTGTGATATGAGCTGGGAGGCCTTCCAAGAAGAGCGACCGCTCACTCCGCAGACCTTCCGGGTGGTTGCCAGCCAGGACAGTTACTTCAATTTCGGTTTTCGCGGTAGCCTCGAGGTGGAGCGGGGTGAAGAGAGCTGGGAATGCTTCCGCCTGCGGGACTTGGAAGAGGACCACGTCATTTATGGCTATGTCCGGAGGCAGAGCGATCTCTACCGGCGCCTCCGCTCCGAGCTCCTGGGGGTGACCGAAAAAATGATGGTTTTAGAAATCGCTTACCCGGAGAATCCCCCGGCGGCCAACCAAGTGATCATCCATCAGTTTGTAGCGGATGGCTGGGTCCTCGACGCGGCCTCGACCGTCACTGAGAACCCTCTCGCTCCGTGAGGCGAGAGGCGCTGGCCTCGGTCGCGATCTTGACCTGCTCTGGCGAAGTGATGCGAATTTGGAGAGAATCGGCGAAGCGTTCCACCTCCCCGTAGAAGCGAATCCACTCCCCTTGGTAGCGGGCAATGGGCCCTCCTTGGCCGAACTTGGGCACATCATCCGGCGAGATCACGACGAGGAAGCTGCGATCGCCGTCGAAGTGCAGGAACTCGAAGCCACCTTGGTTCCGGCTGGTCTCCACCACCTGGCCTGTGACATAAATGCGCTTGCTGACATAGGCGCGAATCTTCTCCAGCTCGTGGGACAAGGCCTCAGGCGCCGGCTCCTCCGCCTCTTCCGGTTCCCGTTCTTGGGCCAAGGACCAAGAAAAGCCGAGAACGGTCAGGAGCAGAAGAAAGCGTTTCATAAAAGACTCGGAAAGGGAGGCGGTGCTTTAGGAGGAGAAACCGCCCGCTCGCCAGGTAGCAAGGATTCCACGACACCCGTCCTCGATCAAGTCCAAGACATGGCGAAAGCCGGCATCGCCCCCATAATAGGGATCGGGCACCGCGCTTTCTTCGTGTTCGCGGCAGAACTCACAGAAAAGACGGGGCTCGACGCCTTTTGGGACCCGCATTCGCTGCAAATCCTTCAAATTGGCGTGGTCCATGGCCAAGACGAGATGGAAGTCCTGAAGATCCTGGGGCTCCACTTGGCGAGCGCTCCCCGTGAAGGGGTAGCCCCGCTCCTGTCCGGCCGCGCTCATACGCTCATCCGGGGGATTGCCCTGATGGTAGCCAATGGTTCCAGCGGAATCGCAGGCTAGTTGCTGGCCGAGCCCTTCCTCTTCGATGAGGGAGCGCATGACGTTTTCGGCCGCGGGCGAGCGACAAATATTGCCCATGCAGACGAAGAGAATGCGGAAAGGAGCTGGCACCATCGCGGACTAGTCCTTGCTGCAGGACGGTTGCTTGCAAGTGATTTTCAGGGAAGGGCGCGCGACGAAAGTGACAAGAAGTCTTGCCAAGAACCCGCCCGATCTCGTATAAACAAGTTACCCCCTCCAATGGCCCGGGTCTTCACCCCAAACCCACAAGGTCATGACAACCAAACCCCAACTACAAACCCAAATCACCTACCTCGAACAAGAGGTGGCCGTCCTAAAAGAAGAGCTGCGCATCGTGGCTCACAAACTGCACGCCCTCGAAGCGGAAAATCATTCCGCGGCCTACGCAGGCCCTCGGCGCGTCTTGGGAGGCCCCGTCGGACTCTAATACCAAGCTGCAGAATTGGCTGGTAGAATGGCCGAGTGGATTTCGGGCCAGACCAAGGCGCGACGAGGGCGCGGTGCAGGCACCGTAACCTAGGAGCAACGCAGGACTGGCTCGAAAGACACCGGCTCTTCCTTCCCCGCGCTTCAGCGCCTCTTCCCCACTCCACCTTCCCTCCATTCTAACAGTGAATTCTGGAGGTTGGTATAAGTCTGCGCTTCACCCTGAACTGGCAGCAAAGCCAGGTATATTCTGGCCCAGACCAAGGCGCGAGCAAAAAGCCGCGCCGGGCTGGGCCAAAATGCCAGAAAGCACCGCCTCTCTCCCTTCAGAAGGTCGGGAGAAAGCCGCGGGGCCGCCGCTTGCTTCCTTTGGTAGATGCGGGACCATGGTGGGATGCCCTCCTTCCGCAGCCCGCTCTCCGGCTTGTGCCTCGGTGCGAGCCTGTGGCTGCTGGTCTCTTGCGGCCCTCCTCAGGAATCGAGAGAAGGAAAAGAAAGCGGAGGAGAGTTTTTCATTCTCGAGTCGACCTACGGCGAGCGGATGGCCCAGCGCCGCGAATGGTTGGAGGGGCTTTTGGAGGAAAATGATCGGCGGACCGAGCGAGCCCGTCAGGAGCTGCAAGCCATCGAGCGGGATGCCTACGTCATGCAGCAAGAGCTCGACGACCAGCGTCGCTCCCTCGATCAATCCGAACTTCGCAAGCGCGTGGGGGAAATCACCGCGCTCTTGGGGGACCTCAGCGCGCGCAATCAAGCGCTCTTGCGCGAGTTCGAAGAAGTCGATCGAGCCATCAATTTGCAGCGCCTCCGCCCATGAAGGCGCTCCCGACCACCCTCGAAGAAGCCTGGGCCCTCTTGCAGGAAAGCGAGCCGGGGACCTCCCCTTTCTGCGAGGCCCGGAACTCGGTCATCCACGGCCAAGGGGTCTTTGCCACCGAGACCATCCGAAAGGGCTGGCCCGTCATCGCCTACGCGGGCGAAAAGGTAACGAAAGACGAAGGCAACCGCCGCGGGCTGGCCCAAGCCGAGAAGGCCAAACAAACCGGGGAAGCCGCCGTCTATGTCTTCATCCTCAATGACGAGTGGGACATCGATGGCAATTTCGACTACAACACCGCCCGCTTGATCAACCACTCCTGCCAGCCCAACTGCGAAACCGAAATCGATCAGGACCGCATTTGGGTGGTGGCCCTCAAGAAGATCCGAAAGGGCGAGGAACTTAGCTTCGACTACGGCTTTGATCTGGACGACTTCGAGGATCACCCCTGCCTCTGTGGCACGGACGACTGCTGCGGCTACATCGTGGGGCAGGACTATCGGGTCAAGCTCGCGAAAAAGCTCAAAAAGCGACGGAAGGCCGCGCGCAAAAAGAAAGGCAAAGCGTCCAAGAAGAAAGGCAAAGGCCAAAAGCGTGGGCCAAAAGGTCCGCCCCCCTGATCGCAAGCGACCCCTCTCCCAGCTGGTCCTTCCGCTGGGTCACAGACGCTCCGATCCTCATCAGGGCAAAGCCAGCTCGGCACGGACCGGATGGTGATCCGAACCAAGGGCGGGTCCGACCCGCTGGTCGAGGACCGAGATCCCGCGCGAGACCAAGAGGTGATCAATGGGAAGGCCCAAAAGGGTGAAGCGTTTCCAAGTCGGCGGGAAGCCCCCGCCACGGCGCACATCGACGAGGGCAGTGGTCTTGAGAAATTCGGCCAGAGGAGGCGACCACGGCGTTCGGTTGAAATCGCCTGCCACCACCACCAAGCCTTCTTCGCGGGCTACCTCCTCGGCCAGCGCTTCCAGGTAATGCAGGCTCTTCTTCTCCAGTTCGGCGTTGAGTGAGGGCAAAGGGTGCACTGAAAAGAATCGCACGGCCGGCGCGCCCGCGGGCTGGATGGTGGCAAAAGCGATTCCCACCGCCTCGGTTCCATTGGGATTGAGCATCCCCATACCCTTCAAGGGAAAGCGGGAAAGAAGGGCGTGTCCTTCGATTCGCCCGCGGGGCTGCAAATACTTGTGCTCCCAAGGGCCGTCTTTTTGAGCCAGAAAGCGGGCCCACTCGCGGTCAATCTCTTGCAGCAGCACCACGTCGGGCGGGTCCTCGGTCAGGTAACTCCAGAGGGCGCTTCTTTCCTGATTGGAAGCCAGGACATTGAAAGTAAGCACGGAAAGGGTGGGGGCACCTTCTGGTTTGGGCACCACCGGACTCCCCATGAAATAATAGCTCACTGAAAGCCAATGGGCCGCCGAAAGCAGCAAGCCCAGCCCGGCTAGAAGCCAACTGCGAAAAAGGAGCAGCCCCCCCGCCACCGCCAAGCAGCCCAGCCCCAACTGCAAATGAAAGTGGGAGAAAAGGTCAATCTGCCATTGGTAGAAGAACGTCCCCGCATAGGAGAGGAGCGTGGCGATGGCCCCCAAAAGCAGCCCGACCTGCAACAGATTTTCCAAGCGTCGTAAGAACCAAGTCTTCATGGCGGTGAAGGGCCTCTTTGCAGGGTCAGGGCTCCCTCTCCTAGCGAGTATTCCAGATCGAGTTTCCAGCCAGCGGCCCCCTCGAGTTGCCAACGACCTTGTCCGACTCGTTGGGTCGCCCCCTCCTCGAGGCGAGCATCCACGGGCAGAAGAATCTTGGCCGAACCAGCCCCGAGAATCTCGAGCCGCAGCTTGCCGGTGCCTTTCCAATCCGTGAGATCGGCCGTCAAATCGCCCTCGGGCAGGGTCAGGTCGATCT
Organism: Verrucomicrobiota bacterium; assembly: GCA_039027815.1. NCBI lineage: Bacteria > Pseudomonadati > Verrucomicrobiota > Verrucomicrobiota bacterium. The sequence goes on along the minus strand of JBCCJK010000003.1, from coordinate 47,046 downwards.
CCTCCAGCGCGCTTTGAGGGATCTCGATGTCCAAGCCCTGGACCAGCTCACTGGTGACCCCGCTGACCCGCTGCTTGAAATCGAGATGGCGGACTCCTGGACGCGGTTCATGATCGCCGACCCGCGAGCGAATGCCCGCCCCGGGCAAGCCATGTCCGACCGAGGTCACTTCGACCGCATAAGTCTCCCCGAGCCGTAGAGAAACCTCACCTGCTACCAACTGAAAGCGACAATGCGTGGGCGGCTCCGCCAAGGGGCTGCCGAAGCGCTCTGCCAGCTCAATGGGAGTGGCTAGCAGCAGAAGAAAAAGAGCGCCCAGGGCCAAGAGCCCGCTTCCGAGGCAGGCCAAGACCTTTTTGAGCGAGGGAGCGCTCGCGGGAACCTCACACCAGAAACCTCGGTGCAGTCGGCAAAGTGGAAAGGCCAGGAGGGCAGCGAACCAGACGGAACCGGCCGACCAGAGAACATCGCTTGGGAAATGCCCTCCCTGCGCCATCCGAGTCAGCCCCATGAGCGAACCAAAAGCCAGCCCACCGAGGAGCAGGCCCCAAGCGGCGCGGGGCTGGGAGCGGCGGAGCAAAAGGTAGCCGGCACAAAAATAAAACCCCATAGAGCAATGACCGCAGGGAAAGGACTTGCCGGGACTGCTGGGATCGATGGTCAGAACGGGCTCGAAGGCATGCGGCCCATCGAAGGGGACCACCTCGCGAGGCCGAGGCCGTCCCCACTGGTCCTTGAGAAGAGCGTTCACCAATAGCCCTGGCCCCAAAACCATGACCACGACCGCGAAGAGGGAAAGCTTGCGGAAGCGGGCCCAAGGTGGGCGCACAAAGCCCAAGCCGAGCACCACAAGAGCCAAAACCACGCAGACAATGGCCGGGGTGGTCCCCGAGCGATAAAGAAAAGCAAAAAGCCACGAATCGGCCCAATGCCACTCGCCCTCGCGGAAAAAGGGCTGCATCCAGCGCAGATCGATTCCTTGGAGGCGAATCAAAACCGTCCCGAGGGCCAACAGCAGCAGGGGGACGAGCAGGTGCGACCAGCGGAAAGCAGGCATGACGGCAGGCTAGCGGCGGGCTTTCGGCCGAGCAAGTGGCAGCTCTCTCTCAGGAAAAGCGGGGCCAGTCAAGCCGCCCGGCGCCCGTAGCTCAGGGCAAACAAGCTGAAAAGAAGCACCACCTTGGCGGCTTCGAGAATGCCATAAACCAAATGGTGCCAAGAGGGGGCGAGAGGCTCTCCCGCTAGGAGGCGGACAGCCCGGTCATCCAGGATGGGCAAAAGAAAAAAAAGCTGGAAGGCCACCAGAAGGAAGAAAGCCAAAAAGGTCAGGCGAAAGCCGATTTTCAGTTGGGCAAAACCGAGAAGCGTCAGCAAAGAGACGACCGCCAGCAAGCCCATCTCCGTCTTATTGAGTGCCCCGAAAACAAGCCGCCCAATACCGAGCCCCAGCTCCCGTGTGATCCCGGGTGCCTGGAACTTGAGCGGCGCCTCAATGAACGAAATCCCAATCACCAATCCGGCCCAGACCGCTAGAAGAAGGGAAAGCCAAAAGTGAGGTTGGAAAGAACGGCGCATGAGAGGACGTGGGAGAGAACCTCCCTGGGTCTTGCGCGAAAAAGGGGTCCTCGTCCAGGGCAGACATAGCTACCAGGCCAACGCTGGGAGCGCCTTTTGAAAATTCCTTCCAGACTAGAAGCGGTCTCGCAAATAGAAGTCGTATTATTTGTGAGGTGGATAGGGCAGAGAGCCAATGGGATATCGCGAAGACCATCCTAGCAGAAGCCCCCAGAAAACTACGGTAGCAAGCTTCCCCCGGTGGCCCGCGACGTCCCCGGCGCGGTGGGGGGAGACTTTTCTTCTGGGTGCAGCTGATCCCAAGTGATAGGCAGCCGGAAAGGCCGTGGGTAGGTGACTGGTTTACGAATTAGCTCATCGCACCCGCCGCGCCGGGGACGTCGCGGCCCACCAATACTAGGCGGTTTCAAAAAGCGGTCTCCATGAATAGAAATCGTCCTAGTTTCATGTTACGATGTTATTGGATTGGATCTTCATGTTAGCCCCCTCAGGGGGTCGTAGGGCCTTGAGAAGATAGATCATAACTGGGTTGGGGTGAGTTCCTCCTCTTCGCGGAATTGGTCTTGAAGGGCATTGATGGCGATTTTGGAGTTGGATTCGGCTTTCTTGAACTGGGTGTTGAACTTCTTGCGCTCGTCCTTGTTGCCGAGGAGGTCGTAGAGCGCTTTCTCGTTGTCCTTGTCCCGCGTCATCACCATCTTGATGCGCTCTATGGGTAAGATCTCCTTCTTTTGTTGGTAGCCCCTGCGCAAAGTCGATTATCCTTCCGAGTCATCAATCGGTTCGGGAACGTAAACACTGCGTAGTGGTAACAATCCTTTGTAGCGGACGTCGAATCGTTTGTAATTCTGGAAGACGAGGTCGACGAGCTCTTCGCCGTCGATGAGGCGTAAGTTGCCTTTGCCTTGTTCGAAGCTGTGTGCGTGGGACGAGAAGCTGCCGAGCGTGACGAAGAGGCCGTATTCGCCTGGGGAGAGTTTACCGTAAAGAGCGGAGACGTCCTTATCGCTGGCCGTGCCATCGCTGCTTTTGACCTGCACTTTGATGATGGGTGGCTCGATGCCGAGTTGATCCTTGTGGCGATCACATCGACGCTTGGCTCATTCTTCTTGGTCAGTCTTGCTTGGTAGCTCATGCACTCCAAGAGGTGACGGATGAAATCCTCCAGTGGGAGTCCCTTGAGTTCTCGGGAGAGACTTTTGAGCACGAAGTCACGGGTGTTTTCTTCAATGTTCTCGGCGACGGCGGAAACGGTGTCATCTTCACTCACAACGGGAGCGACTGCCTTGCCTTCGAGGGCGGCGCGGAATTCATCGGCGTGGTTTTTCACTTGGAACAAGCTCATCGCGCTGCCGATTTCGTACAGTGCGCCTTGACTGAAGGTCTTACGGTCGAGTTCCAACAGCCACTCGACTTTGCGAATGTTGGGGTAGCCCTGACTCAGATTCAGGAGATATTCATAGTCCCCGACAATTCTTCCGAGGTGGAGCTTGCGCGTGCTTTTGTTGGGAAAGACGACAAGGTCTCCGATCTTCATTTCGTGAAGAAAGCGAAAGAGTTGTCCGGCGTTGTTCGGAATCGCTCCGGGCTTTTTCTTGGGATAGGTTTTGGCAACTGCGGCCTTGAAGGCTTTTCGGTTGGGTGCCAGTTGGGAGAGGTCAGCCATCTGATCCCAACCAAGCGCGACACAGGAATGCTTGAGGAACAGAGTTGTGGCATCTCCAGTCTTGCCGGCATGGATGCCCCAGATGGTTTTGTCTTTAGTTGCTTGGCTCATGATTAGACGGGGGTGAGGTCTTCCTCTTCGCGGTATTGGGCTTGGAATTGGTCGTGGAGGGCTTTGATGGCGGTCATGGCGTTGGCGTCGTGGTCTTCGCGCTTCATGACGGGGGCGGGGTCGCAGGCGAGGCAGATTTCGATGTCTTTCTGGGAGAGGTAGTGGCCGTGGATGAGGGCTTCGCGGATTTGGTCTTCAGCATCGGCGTATTCGCGTTCTTCTTCGTCGTAGCTTTCGGCGAGAAAGTTTTCGTAGCAGTGCTCGATGACGGGTTTTGAGTGAGTCTGGATTTCTTCGACGACGCGAAGGATCTCGGTGATCTTGGTGTCGAGGGAGCGTTGGTCGTTGTAGAAGATGTTGCCGTTGGGGTGGGCGGTGCTGTTGCGGTCGTCGACGAGTTTGGAGTAGGTGCCGATCTTGCTGTTGTCGCACTGGATGAGTTTGAGGAATCGGAGGATGCTGCGCTCGTTGACGGTGCTGAAGGCGAAGGGGCTGTTGGCATTGGTGAGGTTTTTCTCGATGTCCTTGCCGAAGCCGATGGTGGCTTTCTCGAAGTCTTTGGGTTCGTTGTTCCGGATCTGCCAGATGATGAAGTAGACGAAGCTCATGGTGAGCATGTGGTAGGCGAGAAAGGCAAACTGGCATTTATAGGCCTTGTAGTTCGTCTCAAAGGCATCCCATAGGAAGGCGATATATTCTTCTTCCTTCGGGGTTTTGAAGGAGAGCGGAAGGTAGTTGGCGAGTTCGAGGGAGTCCTCCATGGGCTTACTCCGCTTCGGTTTCTTCTTCACCCCACACTCGTGCGATGACGGCTTGGATCTTTTTCTCCATCCGCTCGATGAGTTCACGGTTGGCGGCGACGAGTGATTGTTCGGCTTGGATCTCGGTTACAATAGCCTTCTGAATCTCTGGTGATGGAAGAGGGATGGGATACTTAAGAATCTCTTTGGGTGAAATGTTACCTTGAGCTCCGCCTCCAGCCGTGCGCTGACAATAATCGTAGAATTTTGAATCGAATACTAACCACAGGATGAACTCTTGAAGACATCCTTCTTTCGCCCGCAACGCGCCAACTCGTTGATTGAGCAAAATTAATTCCTGATCCACAACTGCTGCTTTGCCAACAGTCGCACCAGTCATCGCCACTACAGCGTCGCCAGTTCTAAGGGTATACCTTTCGAGTTTCTCCGAGAATTCGTGATACTGAATTCCTTCGAGTAACAAGCGCCCATCTTTGCCAACGTTGCCAATCTTCAGCACTTTCCGATCATTGGAAGTAGCGGGCTCGGATTGCATATCGGAACTTTTGAATGCGAAGCCTCCGATAAGATTACAACCGTCTCCTAATACGCCCATCGGCCAGTCGGGGTGGATGGGGATGTGGGGACGGTAGTTGTCGAGGACGGCGCGGGCGCCGTCGATGACTTTCTGGTAGCTCTCGATCTCCGCCACGATCTCCTTCTGCACCTCCAGCGGCGGGAGGGGGATTTGGTAGTTGCCAACCCATTTTGAACTCAGGTTCGCTTGCGCTACTCCGCTAGACGCATCAATTGAATCGGCTTCGAATCGCTCTGTATTAAGTAGTGCGAACAGATAATCTAGAAGGCATTGGCTTCCCTTGAGAAGCTCGACGTGCGCAACTCGCTGATTAAGGACAGCTGGTTCGTGCTCAACCTTTAGTCTTCCTACTCGGCCAACATTGCCTGTAAGCGATATTAGAAGGTCTCCCGCCTTCAGCGAGTAGTCTGCAAATTCACTCTCACGGTTTTTAGCTATAAACTTTGGGTCGTTGTCGACTACCTCTCCTTTCTGAACATTTTTAATTCGCATTACACGAAGACCATCGTCTTCATACTCAGCGCTTTTAAACGCGAAGCCATTCTTCACCCTTGCAACTTTTGAAAGTGGAACGAGCGGATACGCTGCGGTAACTAGGTCGGTGTCTCGATACCTCTCTCCACTTAGGTTGTATTCTTCGTTCTCGGCGATCTTCTCTTTTTCAACTACGACACCCCGTTTTGGCTGAATCTCGGAGACATCCTCTTTGTTTCGGAGCGCATCGAGATATTCTTCGAGCTCTAATTTAATCTGCGGCAGGTCGTTCTTGTCCGTTTCGCGGCGCTGGGCACCAAGCATGAAGCCGTCGTGCTCGACTTTGAAGAAGCCGATGGTGTCGCTCTGTTTGGCGAGTGATTTGTCGAAGACAAGGATGCTGGTTTTGACGCCGGAGTAGGGTTGGAAGACACCGGCGGGAAGGGAGATGACGGCAACGAGGTGTTCGTCGACGAGCATCTTGCGGAGCTGTTTGTAGGCGGTCTGGCCTTGGAAGATGATGCCTTCGGGGACAATGATGGCGGCGCGGCCGCTGGGGGTGAGGTGTTCGGCGATGTAGTCGACGAAGAGGACTTCGCTGCGCTTGGATTGCACAGAGAAGCGCTTGTGCGGCTTGATCCCGCCTTTCGGAGACATGAAGGGCGGGTTGGCGAGGATGACGTCGACGAACTGGTTCCATTTGTCGTCGGAGGTGAGGGTGTCGTATTCGTCAATGTGGGGATCGCTGAAGCCGTGGAGGTAGAGATTGACCAGCGAGAGGCGCACCATGTCGGGCGAGATGTCGTAGCCCTTGAAGTTCTTGGCGAGGCGGCCTTTGTCGTCGGGCGTGAGGGTGCTGTTACCGTCCTTGTCGCGGTTGTTGCGGTCGATGTGTTTGTAAGAGGAGATGAGGAATCCGGCGGTGCCGCAGGCGGGGTCGAGAACGGTTTCGTCTTTCTTCGGGTCGATGATCTCGACCATGAAGTCGATGATGTGGCGGGGGGTGCGGAACTGTCCGGCATCGCCCTGGGAGCCAAGGACGGAGAGGAGGTATTCGAAGGCGTCGCCGAGGCGCTCGGAGTGGTCGTATTCGAATTCGTCGATGACCTTGAGGAAGCTCTTGAGGGTCTCGGGGTCGCGGTAAGGGAGATAGGCGTTTTTGAAGATGTCACGGAAGAGCGTGGGGATGCCGGCGTTTTCCGGCATCTTGGAGATGGCTTCACCGTAGAGGGCGAGGACTTCGTGACCACCCAGACCAGAGCGCATGAGCTTGGGCCAGCCGTAGCGTTCCCATTCGCCGGAGAAGAAGGTGCGCTTGCCGCCCATCTCCTCGGACTCGGCGTCCATGTCGGCCATGAACTTGTAGATGAGGGCGATGGTGATCTGCTCGACTTGAGATTTGGGGTCGGGGACTTTGCCGACGAGGATATCGCGGGCGGTGTTGATGCGGCGTTTGGTTTCGGGGTCTGGCATGATGGCTTTCTAAGCGGCAAATTGGTTCAGAGAGACGTAGTCTTTGATGTATTCGGGAATGAGCGTGCGGTATTTCTCGGGCACGGCCTTGAGGTCGCGGGTGGAGAAGGTGGGATTGGTGGCGAGCTGGGTGAGTTCCTTGCTCTCGATGATGTGGCGCACCTGATCGCTGGTGACGTAGGCCTTGAAGTAAGTCTTGATGGCAGGGATGGCTTCGGCTTCGTCGGGTTTGTAGTCGGCGACGAATTTGGCAAACTCTTCTTCGAGGAGTTCATCCTTGGATTTGAAGCGTGGTATGAGGCCGAAGACTTTTTCGAGGATCTCGCGGAGAGTGAGGCGGCGGTCGACAGAGGCGGCTTTGCGAAGCTTGTCGAGGTTGTAATATTCGTTGGGTTTATCGAAGACCTCTTTGTTGACGTAGTCGATGACACGGTCCCATTCGCCGGCTTCGACACTGGCGGCGATGAAGTCGTTTTCTTTGACGGTGTCTTCGAATTTCTCGAAGAACATGCGGTCGATCTTCATGCCTTCATAGCCGATCGTCTCTTCCTGAACGGAAGCAATGATATCGGAACCGAGGTGCTCGTAGGTGCCCGCGTAAACGGTGCCACCGCCGCCGGTGTCATCCCCTCCTTTGCCTTTGGGCTTGGGAAGTTTGAGGACTTGGTCGTAGTCGAACTCTTCTTCGAAGTATTCGCAGTTGGCGAAGAAGTCGAAGAGCTTGAAGGCGGTCTTTTTGGGCTCCTTGACGGTTTCCGCGAGTTCGTCGTCGTGGAGGTCTTCGAGGAAGGTGTGCTTCCGAGTGCCCCGTCCTTTGATCTGAATGAAGTCGGTCGGAGAGAAGATGGGGCGGAAGAGGCCGAGGTTTAGGAGGTCAGGGCAGTCGTAGCCGGTGGTCATCATGCCGACGGTCACGCAGACGCGGGCTTTGCTGGTCTTGTAGGTGTCGATGAAGTTGGCGGAGCCGAGCAGGTTGTTGTTGGTGAAGTTGATGGTGAACTGCTGGGCGTCGGAAATCTGTGAGGTGACCTGGACGGCGAAGTCGGACTGGTATTTCCCGGGAAACATTTTGTCCGCCATGACATTGAGGATCTGGGTGAGCTTGGCGGCGTGGGCCTGACTGACGGCGAAGACGATGGATTTGCCGATCTCGCCGCTGATGGGGTCGCGGAAGGCGTTTTCGAGGAAGGTCTTGCAGAAGAGTTGGTTGGTGGCGTCGGAGAAGAAGCGTTTTTCGAATTCGCGTTGCTTGTAGGACTCTTTTTGGTCTTCGCCTTCTTCATCGGTGAACTCGACGACGAAGCCTTCTTCGGAGAGGAGCTCAGTGGTGATGTCGGTGCGGGCGTCGACGATGGTGGGGTTGATGAGGAAGCCGTCTTTGACGCCATCGAGGAGGGAGTAGCGGTAGGTGGGCTGGCTGTCGGCACAGCCGAAGGTGCGGTAGGTGTCGAGGAGGAGGCGGCGTTCGTGCTCGCGGGGGTCTTTGGTGGTGGGTTTGTCTTTGTCGAAGCGCTTGAGGTAGTCGCGCGGGGTGGCGGTGAGGCCGAGCTTGGCACCGACGAAGTATTCGAAGACGGCGCGGGCATTTCCGGAAATGGAGCGGTGCGCTTCATCGGAGATGATGAGGTCGAAGTCGGTGGGCGAGAAGAGCTGCTTGTATTTGTTGTTGAAGAGGAGGGACTGGACGGTAGTGACGACGATCTCGGCGCGGCGCCAGTCGTCGCGGTTCTCTTTGTAGACGACGGTCTGGTAGTCGTTGGAGAGAAGTAGGGTGAAGGCTTTCTTGGCCTGGTCTTCAAGTTCGAGGCGGTCGACGAGGAAGAGGACGTGCTGGGCATTGCCGGAGCGCAGGAAGAGCTTGATGACCGCGGCAGAAGTCAGGGTCTTTCCGGTGCCAGTGGCTATTTCGAAGAGGAAGCGGTCGTTCCCTTCTTTGACGGCGGCTTGGAGCTTGTGGATGGCGCTCTTTTGGTAGGAGCGGAGGAAGCGAAGCTTATTTGCTTCTTTGTAGCGGGAACGCTCGGCTTCATTGATCCATCCGGCTTCCGAGGCGTAGGTGGGGCGCTGGGTGAGGGCGATATAGTCGTCGCCAACCTCTTCTTCAATGAGGCGTTTCGTGTCTGGCTTGGTCTTGGAGTAGCTGATAACAGAAGTCGGAGTCGGGAAGGCGGTGATGACGTAGGGGTTTCCACGTTCGAGATCCCAGAAGTAGTGAAGGTTGCCATTTGAGAGGATGACGAAGCGGCAGTTCTGGGAGCGGGCGTATTTGCGGGCCTGCTCTTTGCCAACTAGGGGGCTTTTGTCCTCGGATTTGGCTTCTAGGACAATGAAGGGGAAGCCTTTGGAGTCCAGAAGGAGAAAGTCGATGAAACCGTCGGAGGTCTCCTCGAAGTCTTCGCCGAGTTCGTCGAGGACGGCGGAGGTAACTTTGACTTTGGGTTCGAGGCAGATGTTGGCAGCGCCGGTTTCATCGTCAAAGAAGCGCCAACCGGCTTCTTCGAGCAGGTGGTTGATCTTGATGCGGGCGGTGGCTTCTTTGGCGCTCATGCTGCGAAAGGGTAGACCTTGTTTTCGCGACAGTCGACGAGGTCGTTCTCGACGAGCTTTTGGCGGATCTCCCCTTTGCCCTTGGCAGGGGAAATGAGAAGTGAGAATGATGAATGAAGAAGGATGAAGGACCCGTCTTCAATTGGAGTTGCGAGCCTTCTTGATGATGGTGACGAAGAGGGCGATGAGTTCGTCGCACTCGGCACGTAACGGTTGGAGCTTGGCTGCTGGCACGGTTTCGGCTTCGAAGAGGAGCTCCAGCCAATACGCTGATTGATCCGCGCCGCCGCGCGTCCCCTACGGCCTGGTTGTTCAACCAGTCTGTCTCACTCCGTTCGGCTCTTCCAGTTCCCGCAGTGAGTCGCCGCATTTCGCAATGAACTCGGCTTTGCTCCTGCCGCGATGAGCTTCGTGATAGTTCGCTCCAACCGATGTTCCCGAGCGGAGCAACTGTTTGCCTAGAATCTGAGCTTCGGTCGACTTCGGCATACTTCCGAACAGTCGGATGATTCGCAACGCAAACTGCGTGGTGCGTTCTCTGGGATCGTTTTCTTCCTTCATCATTCTGATTTCTCACTTCAATCGTGTCCTCTTCCTTGCCCTCGATCGAGGTGGAGGCCTGTCCGTTGCGAGTGCGGGAATCTTTTTGCAGAGCCGAGATCTCTTCCACCAGCGCCAGATGAGCGGGAGTGATGGAAAATTGCGCTTCGTAGGACGTGATTTCACGGTTTGATCTCGAACTTCACTTTGAAATGGCCCCGCTCGCTCTGCCCTTGGCTGAGGCTGGGTTTTTCTTCTGGATTCTTTCTCTTTCGCTTGGCTCGTGGTCTGCGAGCTTTCTCTCCGAGATGTTGATTCGGGCTCGGCTTTTGGATGCGCCTTCTTTCGGGGTTCTTCGCTATGTGGCGGATGGGGGGGTGGCTTTGGATCCCGCTTCCGGGCAGATTGCGGCGATCGGGCCTTGGGCGGAGGTGGTGCGGGAGTTTGCGCATCTTCCCACTTTGCAAGCTCCCGAGGGGGAGGATTGGCTTTTGGTGCCGGGGTTGATCGATACCCACGCTCATCTTCCCCAATACCCAGCGGTGGCGCGGCGGGAGTCTTCGCTGCTGCCTTGGTTGAAGAATCATGTTTTCCCGCTCGAGGCGAAGTTTCGCGGGGAGGCGCAGCGGGCGTTTGTTCGCGATTTTTTTGAGGAGGTGCTTGCCAATGGCAGTACGACGGTGGTGCTGTATTCGGCGATTTGGGCGGAGACGACGGAGTTGGCTTTTGAGGTGGCGGAGGAGAAGGGACTGCGGGCCATCATTGGCAAGGTGATGATGGATGAGGGGTCGTATGGGGACGCGGATCCTTGGCAGGCGCGGGCGCTTTCGCTGGCGCAGTGTCGTGAGTTGATCGAGAGATGGCATGGGGCGGCGGGGGGCTTGCTGGAGTTCGCGGTGTCGCCTCGCTTCGCGGTGACTTGTTCCCGGGAGCTGATGCGGGAGGCAGGGGCGTTGGCGCGGGAGTTTGGGACCTATGTCCAGACGCATTTGTCCGAGAACGAGGGCGAGATCGAGGCGGTGCGGGCTCGCTTCCCCGAGGCGGCTTCCTATGCGGCGGTTTATGAGCAGGCGGGTCTGCTCTCGCCCAAGACTTTGCTGGGGCATTGCCTGCATCTTTCGCCCGAGGAGATCGCGCTTTTGGCGGCCCGGGGAGCGCGGGTGACCCATTGCCCGACTTCCAATTTCTTTCTCAATTCAGGTCTTTTCCCGCTCGGGGCGTTGCGGGCGGCGGGGATTCCGGTGAGTCTCGGGAGTGATGTGGCGGGTGGGCCGGAGCTGAATCTTTGGCAGGTGATGCGTTCGGCCATTGAGATGCAGAAGGCGCGGGCCTTTCAAGAGGCGGGGGTGGCGGAGTTGACGCCAGCCGAGGCCTTTTATTTCGCGACGGCCGGGGGTGCGGCGGTGCTGGGGAAGGAGGGGCAAATCGGGCTGCTGGAGGCGGGTAAGGAGGCGGATCTGCTTTTGCTGGATTTGAACCGGGTTTTTCCGCTCGGCGGGCGGTATTCCGTTCCTGAGATTTCGGCAGAGCAGATTGTGACGGCTTGTGTTTACCGCGGGCATCCTTCGGCCACGGTGGCGAGCTGGGTGCGGGCGCGGCGGGTGCGGTGAGGGTTTGGGTTGCGGGTGAGTGAGGGTTCGGGCCTTTGGCTGCCGGTGATCAGCCTGTGTGGCGAGGGCTGGGGTGGTGGTCGGCGTAGGCGGGGAGGATGATGCGGCTGATGAGGTCGACGCGTTGGGCGTGGGGGGCGAAGGCGCTTTTCATGGCGTTGAGGGTGATTTTTTCGAGGTCGCTCCAGGAGAGGTCAAAGGTTTCGGTGGCGAGGCGGTATTCTCGGGAGAGTTCGGTATCGCTCATGAGGCGGTCGTCGGTGTTGAGCGAGACGCGGAAGCCGCTTTTTAGAAAGAGGGGGAAGGGGTGGGTGGCCAAGCTGGGGCAGGCTCCGGTGTCGACATTGCTCGAGAGGCACATTTCCAGGGGGATGCGGTGATCGAGGACGTAGCGAGCGAGGCTGCCGGGGCGGAGGACTTCCGGTTCTTCTTCGATGAAGTCTTCCACGAGGCGCGTGCCGTGCCCGAGTCGATGGGCCCCGCACCACTGGAGGGCCTGCCAGATGGATTCTTTGCCGAAGGCTTCCCCGGCGTGGAGGGTGATGTTGAAGTTGGCCCGGTGGATGGTTTGGAAGGCTTCGAGGTGGTCTTTCGGGGGGTAGCCGGCTTCTTCGCCAGCGAGGTCGAATCCCACCACGCCTCGGCCCCGCCACGAGATGGCGAGTTGGGCCGCTTCCAGCGAGTCGCGCCGATTGCGCATGGCACAGATGATTACGCCCCATTCCACTCCGAAGGCCTGGCCGCCGCGGGTGAGCCCCGCCACCACGGCGGCCACGACTTCGTCTTGGGTGAGGCCGGCCTCGGTGTGGAAGACGGGAGCAAATCGGATTTCAGCGTAAAAAACTCCATCAGCGGCCATGTCTTCCAGGAATTCGTAAGCAACGCGCTCGAGCGCTTCGGCCGTCTGCATGACGGCGATGGTGTGAGCGAAGCCTTCGAGGTATTCCGGCAAGTTCCCGCGTTTGGCTCCGCGATGGAACCAGGTGGCGAGGTCTTCGGGGTCTTGGGTCGGTAGTCCGTGGTAGCCATTTTCCCGGGCCAGCTCGATGACGGTGGCCGGGCGCAAGCCGCCATCGAGGTGCTCGTGGAGGAGAACTTTGGGGAGGGCTCGGAAGTCGAGTGCTTGGGAGAGGGCTTGGCCAGTCAGTCCTTTGAGCGAGTGTGCCCGGTTCATGCTTGTGATAGGATAGGGATGGCTTCGGACGTTCGTTCGGAGACACCCTTCTCTTCCATGTTGCAAAAAGCGTTCCGATGATTCCAAAACTCACGACCCATGTGCTCGATACGGCGAGCGGGCTTCCGGCAGCGGGGGTGCAGGTGCAACTCTTTCGAGAGGATAGGCTTTTGGTGGAGGTGACGACGAATGCGGATGGCCGTTGTGAGGAGCCGCTCCTTGCGGGAGAGGCGATGGTTTCAGGGGCTTGCCGGCTGGTCTTTCACGTCGGAGATTATTTTCGCGCTCGGGGGGTGGCTTCGCCTTTTCTGGATCGGGTGCCGGTGGAGTTTCGGGTGGAGGCAGGCCAGAGTTATCATGTGCCTTTGGTTTGCACGCCTTGGTCTTACAGCACGTATCGCGGGAGTTGAGGGCGCTGTCTTCAGAGCCGGTGGAGCGCGCGGTGGCTCGCTTGGAGGAGTTAGGGAGAATTTCCGATCATCCGGAGTTTCTTACCCGCTCGTTTCTTTCGCCTGCCAATCTGCGGGCGGCCCGTTTGGTGGGCGAGTGGATGGCGGAACTGGGGATGGAGGTGGAGCATGCGGTGGATGGAACGATGCGTGGGATGCTGGCGGGGACGGCTCCCGGGGCGGCTCCCCTGCTTTTGGGCTCGCATCTGGATACGGTGGTGGATGCCGGGCGCTTCGATGGGGCGCTCGGGATTGTGGTGGCTTTGGCGGCGGTGGAGGCGCTTCGGCAGGAGGGGAGGGCGTTGCCCTTTCCGATGCATGTGCTGGCTTTTTCCGATGAGGAGGGTTCCCGCTTTCACACGACTTATTTGGGATCGCGCTCGCTCTTGGGGCCCTTGGATGCCGGGACCCTTTCACGGAGGGATGAGGCGGGAGAGTCCTTGGCCTCGGTTTTGCGCGCGGAGGGCTGGCATGAGGGGGCTCGCGAGATGCGCTATCGCTCAGGAGAAACGCTTGGCTATGTGGAGGTGCACATCGAGCAGGGGCGCGTCTTGCAGGAGGAGGGCTTGGCGGTGGCGAGTGTGTCTTCCATTGCGGGGCAGTCGCGCTTGGCGGTGACCCTGCATGGGCGAGCCGATCACGCTGGGACCACGCCTATGGGGCTGCGGCGAGATGCGTTGGGCGGGGCGGCGGCCTGCGTCCTGGCGGCCGAAGAGTTGGCGAGAGCGGAGGAGGGGGCGGTCGTGACGGTGGGGAAGCTGAAGTTGCATCCGGATGTTTCCAACACCATTCCGCAGAGGGCGCGTTTGACGGTCGATCTGCGTCATGCGGTCGACGCTGTCCGGGAGCGCTTGCGGGGGGAGCTGGAGCGGCTTTTTCGAGAGGTGGCGGAGGGTCGGGGATTGGAGCTGGAGTGGGAGGTGGTGCAGGAGTCAGCGGCGGTTCCCTGTGACGGGAGGCTGCGCGAGAAGATGATGGAGGCGGTCGGCTCGACGACGGGGCGTCCGTTTTCCATGATGAGTGGGGCGGGGCATGATGCGGTGGCGCTCTCGGCCAGGATGCCGGTGGCCATGCTCTTTGTGCGCTGCCGGGAAGGTCTTTCTCACCACCCGGATGAATATGCCACTCCCGAGGATGTGGAGGTGGGAATCATGGTGTTACGAGAGTTTTTACTAGGGTTGGCCTGATGAGTGATTACGAATTGATTGTCCGCAGCCGTTCGCCAGAGGGCTGGCCGCTGGCCCTGGCGATTTCCGAAGGCGTCATTCAAGAGCGGGGTGAGGAGATCCAAGCTTCGGGCGCACGGGAAATTGAGGCGATGGATGCCATGATCTGGCCGGGATGGATCGATGCCCATGTCCATTTCAACGAGCCAGGTCGGACGGAGTGGGAGGGAATCGCGAGCGGCTCGCGAGCTTTGGCGGCGGGCGGCGGGACCGCTTTCATCGACATGCCGCTCAATTCCAGCCCACCGGTCCTGGATGCCGAAGCCTTTCAGGAGAAGCGTCGCCTGGCCGAGGCCAAGTCCTGTCTCGACTTCGGATTGTGGGGTGGCCTCGTACCTGCTTCACTTATTCACATTGAAGCCATGGCGGATTGTGGCGCCGCCGGCTTGAAAGCGTTTATGTGTCCTTCTGGTCTGGCTGAGTTTTCTGCTTCCGATCCTCCCACTCTCAAACAAGGTATGGGCATCGCCGCCGAACGCTGCCTGCCGGTGGCTGTCCACGCGGAGCTGGAACCAAAGGAGCGTCCCGTGGGTTCGGATATGAAGGCGTGGCTGGCTTGGCGCCCGATCGAAGCGGAGGTGGAGGCCATCCGGATCGCCCTCGATTTGGCGGGGGAGACGGGCTGTGCCCTGCACATCGTCCATGTCTCCTCGCCTGAGGGAATCGATGCCATTACAGAGGCCAAGAGAGCGGGCGTCGATGTCACGGCGGAGACTTGCCCTCATTACCTGCTTTTGGATGCAGAGGAAGCGGTGGCCATCGGCACGCTGGCCAAGTGCGCTCCGCCGCTGCGTCCCAAAGGAACGGTCGAGGCGCTTCGCAAGCGAGTGCGAGAGGGGGAGGTCGATACCTTGGGTTCAGATCATTCCCCTTCTTCGCCCGATTTGAAAAAAGACGAGGATGTCTTTGCCTGCTGGGGAGGCATTGCAGGGATTCAGGACGGGCTCCCTCTGCTGATGGATGAGGGCTTGGCGAGGCCAGAGCTTTTGGCAGAGAAGGTGGCCCAGCGATTTCGTTTCTCGGGCAAAGGGGCCTTGGTCCCGGGGAGGGAGGCCGATTTCAGTTTGGTTCGGGAGGAGCCACGCGAGATTTCCGCTTCCCATTCGCTCACTCGACATCCCCACTCGCCCTATCGAGGACGGGTTTCGCGCCATCGGATTTGTGAGACCTTTCTCCGAGGAGAGCGGGTTTCGGAGTCGACCCGGGGAAGATTTTTACGACCTTCTCCCCGCTAGCCATGTCCACTGAGTCATCCGTCCCGCTGTTTGGTCGCACGCGCACGGTGGTGGGCGCGCGGCATGCGCTCCTGGCCCCCGACGGCCATGTGCCTTCGGCTTTCCCCGGCTGGGAAGGGTGCACGGCCTATGTCTTGCTTTCGCCGGCGATGGGGGCGCGGCTTTCCCAGCTGCTGGTGGTGTTTCAGGAGGAGGGGCGGGCGGTGTTTTCGGCGGATGAACACGAGCATGTTTTTTACCTGGAAGCGGGGAGCTGCCGCTTGCTTTCGGCGGGGGACGAACGGGCGCTCTCCTCGGGCGGCTTTGGCTTTGTCCCCGCGGGGCAGGAACTTTCGCTGGAGGGAGTGGCGGGGACCCGCTTGACGGTTTTCCGAAAGGTCTTTCAGCCCCATCCGGAATTGGCACCCCCTCCGCTGCTCACGGGTTCGGCGGATGAGGTTCCCGACGAACCTTTTCTGGGGAATGAGGGAGCGCGCTTGCAGACTCTCCTGCCCGTCGATCCCCGCTTCGATTTGGCAATGAACCTGTTCACTTACCGCCCAGGGGCCACCCTCCCTTTCGTGGAGACCCACATTATGGAGCATGGGCTGCTGATGCTTTCGGGGCAGGGGGTCTATCGTTTGGAGGAGAGTTACTATCCGGTGCAAGCGGGCGATGCCATTTGGATGGCGCCGTATTGCCCACAGTGGTTCGTCGCCATGGGGGAGGCTCCGGCTTCTTATCTTTATTACAAAGACGTGCATCGGATGCCATGATAGCGACTTGCGAGCGCCTCCATCGCGAGATCGACGAGCTGGCCCAGTTCTCATCGCATCCCGCTCCCGCGGTTACGCGGGTGCTTTTTTCTCCAGAGGATTTGGCTGCACGTGATTGGTTAGTGGCGCGGGCGCAGGAAGCGGGCTTGAGGGTGCGGAGCGATGCGGTGGGCAATCTTTTTTTCCGTTGGGAAGGCAGCGATCCCAGCTTGAAAGCGGTCGCGACCGGCTCGCACATCGATGCCATTCCCAACGCCGGGAAGTATGACGGAGTGGTCGGCGTTCTCGGAGGCTTGGAGGCGATCCGTCTCTTGCAGGAGAGTGGATTCCAGCCGCGCCGGGCCATGGAGTTGATTCTTTTCACGGCGGAGGAGCCAACGCGCTTTGGGATTGGCTGTCTCGGTTCGCGCATGCTGGCCGGGACGCTTTCGGCTTCTCAAGCGGCTGGCTTGCGGGATGAAGAGGGGCGGTCTTTGGAGGAGCTGCGGGCTGGGCACTATGCCGGAAGTCTTGCGGAGGTGGCCTTGGAGAAAGGAACCTACGAGGCGTTTCTCGAGCTGCACATCGAGCAAGGGCCTCTTCTGGAGGAGGAGGGGCTCGACTTGGGGGCGGTCGAGAAAATCGCCGCGCCGGCTGCTTTTCGTGTGAGGTTTGAGGGCTCAGGAGGGCATGCTGGGGCGGTGCTGATGCCGGAGCGGCGAGACGCTTTCCTAGCGGCGGCGGAGGTGGCCTTGGCGGTGGAGCGGGCGGCCTTGGAATCTGCTTCGCCCGACACGGTGGGAACCACGGGAGTGGTCCAAGTGCGCCCAGGAGCCATCAATTCGATCCCATGCGAGGTTCTTTTGGAGATCGATTTTCGCGATACGGACGTGGCGGCGCGCGACACCGCCTTGGCTCGGATTCAAGAGGAAGCGTCCGCTCTTTGTGATCGCCGTGGGGTGGGATGGACTTGGCAGGAAATCAACGCCGATCCACCGGCGCTGTGCGATTCGGGGTTGGTGGCAGGCATTCGAGGATCTGCGGAGCGACTTGGCTTTTCCAGTCGCAGCATGATCAGTCGGGCTTATCACGATTCGCTTTTCATGGCCCAGCTTTGCCCGACGGCTATGATTTTCCTCCCGTGCTACCGGGGCTATTCTCATCGGCCGGATGAGTATGCCAGTCCGGAAGCCATCGGGAAGGGCGTGGAGGTCCTGGCCGCAACGCTCAAGGAGGTGGCCCGATGAGTGATCCTTTCGTCATCATCAATGGCGAGCGGGTGGCGGTGGCGGAGGCTCCGGTGCATCAATCGATTCTCGATTTCCTGCGGCAGAGTGGTCGGACCGGCAGCAAGGTGGGTTGCAACGAGGGCGATTGTGGAGCGTGCACTCTGCTGCTTTTGGAAAAAAGCGGACCGCCCCGGGCCATCAATGGGTGTTTGGCTTTGGTGGGGTCTTTGGTGGGGCGGGAGATTGTGACGGCGGAAGGTTTGGAGACGCCAGATGGGCGACTCCACCCGGTGCAGGAGGCGATGGTCGAGCAAAATGGCTCGCAGTGTGGCTATTGCACCCCCGGCTTTGTCTGTTCCATGGCGGAAGCGGCCGCTCGAGGGATCCAGAAGGATCCGGGCGCGGTGGCGGATCAGCTTTGCGGAAATCTCTGTCGCTGCACCGGCTACCGACCCATTCGCGAGGCCATGGCGGCGAGCGCTTCGACGGAGCTAGCGGCCGCTGAGTCGGGGCCTTCGCAATCGCTCCCCGGCTACCACCGACCGGGCAGTCTTTCGGAAGTGCTCGCGCTTAAGGCGGAGCATCCCGAGTTCCCGTTCATCGCGGGGGCGACCGAGCTGGCGGTGCTCATCAACAAGCGCCATGATCGCCCAGCTGGCTTGATTTCCTTGGAGGACATCCCGGAACTGGCTCGCATCCAAAAAAGCCAGACCCATTGGACGGTAGGGGCCGGGCTGCCGCTGACCGATTTGGAGAGCGAGCTGGGGGAGGAGCTCCCGGCGTTGCGGGCGATGTTGCGTCGCTTCGCCTCGCGTCAAATCCGCCATCGGGCCACTCTCGGCGGGAATCTAGTGACGGCTTCCCCCATTGGTGATTCCGCGCCGGTGCTTTTGGCCTTGGACGCGGTGGTGACGTTGGTTTCGGTGAGAGGCGAACGAAGCCTGCCGCTAGCGGACTTTTTCCTCGGCTACCGCAAGACGGAGCTGACGCCGGATGAGCTTTTGCTCTCGGTGACTTTCCCGAGGGTGGCTCGGGATCGCTTGGAATTCTACAAGGTCTCCAAGCGACGGGAAATGGACATTTCAGCGGTCTCGGCTGCCATTCGCATGGCGACCGATGAAGGCGGCCTCGTGACGGAGGCCAGGCTGGCCTTTGGGGGAGTGGCCGCCACGCCCGCCCGGGCTTACCAGACGGAGGCGGCGCTCCTGGGACGGCCCTTCGAGGACGCGGCCAGTGGCGAGGTGCTGGAGATCCTGGGGCAGGAATTCAGCCCGCTGGATGATCTGCGAGCTTCAGCCGAGTTTCGCTGCACGCTTTTGCAAGAACTCCTTTGCAAGTTCGTGGCTGGGGAGAGGGATCGGATTGAGGTGCCTTGTGAGTCTTCTTTCGAAGGTCCGCCAGCGGAGGTGTCCTCGCACGAGTCGGCCCGGGGTCACGTGACCGGAAAGGCGCTC
Organism: Verrucomicrobiota bacterium; assembly: GCA_039027815.1. NCBI lineage: Bacteria > Pseudomonadati > Verrucomicrobiota > Verrucomicrobiota bacterium. The sequence goes on along the minus strand of JBCCJK010000003.1, from coordinate 28,211 downwards.
TACGTGGAAGATGCCTCGCTCAAGGGAGGGGGCACGCTCTTTCTTCATCCGGTGCGGGCACCGGTCGCTCGCGGGACGCTTCGTCGATTGGAGACCCAAGCCGCCCAGGAAATGACCGGGGTGCGAGCGATCTTGAGCGCTGCCGATGTGCCGGGGCTCAATAACACGGGCCCGGCGCGCCATGACGAGCCGCTCTTCGCGGAGAGGGATATCGAGTTCCATGGGCAGATCGTGGCGGCGGTGGTGGCGGAGTCGCCCGAGTTGGCTCGTTTGGCCGCCGAGCAAGTGGGGGTGGAGTGCAAGGAAGGCGAACCGGTGCTGGGGATCGAAGCGGCCCTGGCCGCCCACTCCTTTCACACCGATCCCCATGTCCTCGAAAGAGGAGACGTGGAAGAGGCGCTGGCTCGCGCGCCGAAGGTCCTCGAAGGCACGGTCACCCTGGGCGGACAGGATCACTTTTATCTCGAGACCCAGGCGGCCTCGGCTAGGCCGGATGACCAGGGGGGGCTCTGGGTGCAGAGCTCGTCCCAGCATCCCAGCGAGATCCAAACAATCGTGGCTGAGGTGCTCGGCAAGCGGCGGCACGACATCGTGGTGGAGTCCCCTCGAATGGGAGGCGGCTTTGGCGGTAAGGAGACGCAAGGGAATCCGTGGGCCGCGATGGCCGCTTTGGGAGCCTTGGCCACCGGTCGCAAGGTGAGTGTGCAGCTCGACCGCGATCTCGATATGGAGTCCACGGGCAAGCGCCATCCTTTCTTCGCTCGCTACCGGGTGGGGTTTGACGCGACGGGGCAGCTCTGCGCCGCCAAAATCGAGCTTTTTTCGGACGGTGGTTGGTCGCTCGATTTGTCCCTCCCAGTCAATGACCGCGGGCTCTTCCATCTCGACAATGCCTACTACATCCCCCATGTCCGCTTCACCGGGAGAGTCTGCAAAACGAACGTCACCTCCCACACGGCCTTCCGAGGTTTTGGCGGCCCGCAGGGCATGTTGGTGATTGAGGACATCGTGGCGAGAGTGGCCACCCATTTGAAGCTGCCTCCCGAGAAGGTGCGGGCTCGCAATTTCTACCGCGGGAGCGGGGCCAGCAACACCACGCACTATGGCGAAGAGGTGGCTGGCAATCGTCTCCATCGCATCTGGCGCGAACTCCTAGAAAGCGCTCAGTGGCAGCAGCGCCGCCAGCGCTTGGCCGCCTGGAATACCGAAAATCCCTATCGCAAGCGTGGCTTGGCCATCACCCCGGTCAAGTTTGGGATCAGCTTCACCCTCAAGCACTACAACCAAGCGGGAGCCTTGGTCCTGCTCTACGCGGATGGCTCCGTCCAAGTGAACCACGGAGGCACTGAGATGGGACAGGGGCTCCATACCAAAATCCTGCAAGTGACGATGCGAGAGCTGGGTCTGCCGGCCGAGCGCGTGCGGCTGATGCACACCCGCACGGACAAGGTGCCGAACACTTCGGCGACCGCCGCCAGCTCGGGCTCCGATTTGAACGGCATGGCGGTAGCCGACGCTTGCGCCCAACTCAAAGCGCGCTTGACCCCCTTGGCCGCGGAACGCTTGGGCGGGGAGGAGGCGTCGATCCGATTTGCGCAGGGAAGGGTCTGGAGCGGGAAAGCGGCCATGCCCTTCGAAGAGCTGGTGGGCTTGGCCTACACCGAGCGCATCCAACTCTCGGCGGCGGGATTTTACGCCACGCCTGACTTGGAATGGGATTGGTCCGTCGGGAAGGGAAAACCCTTTCACTATTATGCCTTTGGAGCGGCCGTGAGTGAGGTGGAGATCGATGGGTTCACCGGCATGCAACACCTCCGCCGCGTGGACATTTTGCATGATGTGGGTGACTCCTTGAGTTCCTCGATCGACCGCGGGCAAATTGAAGGAGGCTTTGTCCAGGGGGCCGGCTGGCTGACCTCGGAGGAGCTGGCCTGGGATCCTGGGGGTCGCCTCCTCTCCCACAGCGCGAGCACCTACGCCATTCCCGCCTTCAGCGATGCGCCGCTCGACTTTCGGGTCAGCCTCTTGCAAGACGCGACCCAAGACCGCACTATTCATGGGAGCAAGGCGGTCGGCGAGCCGCCCTTCATGTTGGCCCTGTCTGTGCGCGAAGCGCTGCGGGACGCCCTGGCCGCCTTTGGCGCGGAGACCGAACAGTTGCCATCGCCCCTCACCCCCGAGGTCATCAAGCGGGCCATCGGCTCCCTCCGCCCGAGCAAGCTTTCACCCAAACCAACTGACCATGCCTACCATCCGATTGTCCGGAACCATTCTCGGTGACAATGACCCAGCCCGCGGCGTTCGCGCCGAACTTCTGTATCTGCTCTTCAAGGGCGGCTGGGACATTTACAATTCCAATGGCGACCAACTCATCACGCTCAGCAACATTGAGAAGAAGATTATCGAATCCGACGCTTTCCTCTTCACGCCCAAGCCGGGCATCGAAGACATGTTCAAGGCGATTTCCATCTTTGTGGGTTACCAAACGCTCGACCAACATCTCGCGGGCAAGCCGACCGTGCTTTTGAACGAAGACGATTCCTGGAATGACCTCTTGGGCGTGCTCCATCATTTGGGCGCCATGGGAACCGTCCGCCAAAAGCCGGAGGAGTTCCTCCTTTTGGCCGACTCCGCGCAGGCTGCTCTCGAGCAGGTGGCCTACGGTCGCGCGCGCACCCCGCCCGATGCCGGACGGGAACCTTTGGAGAGGCCGATCAAAGCCCGTTCTTTTGACACCCCCATCCCGGACGCCTTCAAAGGCAGCGTTTGCGTCTTTTGTTCGGCCACCCTGGAAGAGCCCACCTACCTGGATGATGGGCGAGAGCTAGGGAGGCTCCTGGCAGAGAATGGCTTTGGCTGCATCTCGGGAGCGGGCAGCTCCGGCATCATGGGCGCGGTGGTGGAAGGAAGTGTGGCCGCGGGAGGCTGGGCCGCTGGATCGAATGTCCCTCACATCATTGAACTGGAAGGCTTGCCGGAAGGGCTCTCTAGTTTTTGGCTGCGCGATGACATCTACACTCGGATGGAGGTCATGATCGCCCAGTCGGATGCCTTCGTCATTTTGCCCGGTGGCGCGGGCACGGTCCAAGAACTCCTGGCTCTTTTGATTTTCAAATCGCACGGAGATCTCCTCATGAAGGACAAACCGATTTTCATTTTCAATCGGGCCCTGCCCGAGGGTGGCGGTTTTTGGGACCCGCTGGTCCGGCTTTTGCAGGATCTCTGCCCCGAGCATCCTCCGGTGGTGAGCACGGAGCTTTCTCTTCTTCTCGATGAACTGAACCAAGCCATCCCCGAGCGAGTAGATCGTCTCTCGCTCGCCCCCCAAATCTGAAGGTTTCCCCACCATGAGCGTCTCGACTGCCCCTCCCCCTCGCCCCTCTCTCCCGCCTTGTAAGCACCAGCCCGTGCCCTACGCCGGTCCTTCCAAGGCCGAGTTGATGGAGCGCCGCAAGCAGGTTCTCAACCAAGGCATCTTTCTTCTCTATGCCGAGCCTCTCATGATAGTGGAAGGCAAGATGCAGTATGTTTGGGATGAGACGGGGCGGCGCTACTTGGACTGCTTTGGCGGCATCTGCACCGTGAGCGTCGGGCACTGCCATCCCCATGTGAATGCGGCCTTGGCGACCCAAAGCGGGCTAGCTCAACACATCCCCACCTGTTACTTGCACCCCGGCGTGGTGGAGTTTGCGGAACTCTTGGCCTCGACCTTTCCCGATCCCCTCAAGCGAGTCTACTTCGTGAACTCGGGGTCGGAAGCCAATGACCTGGCCGTCCTCATGGCCCGGCTTCACACCGGGCAGCATGAAGTCATTTCCCTGCGCAATTGCTACCACGGAGGCAACGCGGTCGGCATGGCCCTGACCAGCCATCACACCTGGAAATACCCGGTGCCCCCCTTGCCAGGATTCCAACACGCCCGGGCTCCCCATCCCTTGTGGGGGGAGATCCCTTATGAGGAACCCGATGCGGGCGAGCGCTATGCGGCCGAGCTGCAAGAGCTGATTCAATTTGGCACCAGTGGGAACGTGGCGGCTTTCATCGCTGAACCGATCCAAGGCGTGGGAGGCGCAGTCACCTACCCCTCAGACTATCTCCAGCATGCCTATGCGCATGTGCGGGCGGCGGGCGGACTCTGCATCGCGGATGAAGTGCAGAGTGGCTTTGGTCGGACCGGGCGCCATTTCTGGGGCTTCCAAAACTATAAGGTTCTGCCGGACATCGTGGTCATGGCCAAGTCCATCGGAAATGGCTTTCCGTTGGCCGCCGTGGTCACCACCGAAGAAGTCTCTCAAAAGATGGCCTCCCGCATTCACTTCAACACTTTCGGCGGGGATCCGCTCGCCATGGCCCAAGGAAAGGCCACCCTGGAGGTCATGCTGCGGGACAACACCATGGCGCTCTGCCAACGCATCGGAGACCGGCTCTTGGCGGGACTGCAAGCGCTCCAAAAGAGATTTCCGGTCTTGGCGAGCGTGCGCGGGAGTGGCTTGATTCTGGGGGTGGAGTTTGTGGTCGATGGCAAGCCGGGAACCGAATTCTGCGCGCGCTTCTTCGAACGCTGCAAGGAGCTGGGTTTGCTCGTCGGCAAGGGGGGGCTCTTCGGTTCGGTCATTCGGATCAAGCCGCCCATGTGTCTGAGTGAAGCGGACGCCGATTTTCTGCTGGCCGTCTTTGAAACGGCCCTCGTCGAGTTGCTCGACTGACCCGTGCCCCTTGGTCGAATTCAATTAGAAAGAACACTTACAGCCAACCCACTATGTCACGAATCATCAAAGGCGGGCTCATCCAGGCCTCCAGCACGCACCCGGGGGGAGAAGATCCCCAAGTCATCCGGCAAGCCATGGTCGAAAAGCACATGAAGCTGATCGAGGAAGCGGCCGCCCAAGGGGTGCAGGTTCTCTGTCTCCAAGAGCTGTTCTATGGCCCCTATTTCTGCGCCGAACAGGAAACCCGCTGGTATGACATCACCGAGCCGGTGCCGGATGGGCCGACCATCCAGCTGATGTGTGAGACGGCCAAGCGGTTGGGAATGGTTTTGGTTATTCCCGTCTACGAGGTCGAGGGCATTGGGGTCTACTACAACACCGCCGCCTTGATCGATGCGGATGGCACCTACCTCGGGAAATACCGCAAGACCCACATTCCCCACTGTCATCCAGGCTTTTGGGAGAAGTTTTATTTCCGTCCGGGCAACCTCGGCTATCCCGTCTGGGAGACGGCCATTGGCAAGGTGGGGATTTACATCTGCTATGACCGCCATTTTCCGGACGGAGCCCGCTGTCTCGGGCTGAATGGAGCGGAGATCATTTTCAATCCTTCGGCCACCGTGGCGGGGCTGAGCGAGTATTTATGGAAGATTGAGCAACCGGCGCATGCGGTGGCCAATCAGTATTTTGTGGGGGCCATCAATCGGGTCGGGGTGGAAAGCCCTTGGGAGATTGGAGAGTTCTATGGGCAGAGTTACTTCTGTGATCCGCGGGGCCAGTTTGTGGCCGAGGCCTCGCGCGATCAGGATGAACTCCTGGTGGCGGAGCTTGACTTCGGGCTCATTCAAGAGGTGCGCGATACGTGGCAGTTTTACCGCGATCGACGCCCGGATATGTATGGAGCCATTGTGGCGCCGTAATACCAACCTCCGGAATTCACTGTTAGAATGGAGGGGAGGTGTTGTGGGGAAGAGGCGCTGAAGCGCGGGGAAGGGAGAGCCGGTGTCTTTCGAGCCAGGCCTGCGTTGCTTCTCGGTTACGGTGCCTGCACTGCGCCCTCGTCGCGCCTTGGTCTGGCCCGAAATCCACTCGGCCATTCTACCAGCCAATTCTGCGGCTTGGTATGAGGCCAAGGAGGAGAGCGGGACGACCGGCCGCTGCTTTCTGACGCTTCAAAAATGAGTGGGCGGACGGGCCAGGAAGCGGCCTTGCCCGGGGGCACCCACAAAGAGGCCATCCCGCACGACCACTTCTCCCCGCAGAGTGACGTGTTCGGCTCGGCCTTGGAATTCACGACCTTCGAAGCCGGAGTAGTCCACGTTCATGGCCTGGGTGGCTGCGGAAATGACGCCTCGATATTCTGGATCCCAAACCACGAGGTCGGCGTCGCTGCCCGGGGCGATGGCGCCTTTCCGTGGATAGAGGCCGAAGAGTTGGGCCGCGGCCGTGCTGGCGGTGCGCACGAAGGTCTGGCGATCGATCTTGCCGGTGACGACGCCCTCGGAATAGAGCAGCTTGACCCGCTCTTCCACGCTCGGAATGCCATTGGGGATGAGGGTGAAGTTGGCGCTTTCGCCCCGCGGCGAGAAGTCCGCTGTGAGGGCTTTTTCCGGATCGGGATGGCCCATTTGTTTTTGGGTCGCGAAATCAAAAGGCGCGTGGTCGGTCGCGACGGTGTCGATCGTTCCCTCGGCCAGAGCCTCCCAGAGAAGAGCTTGCTGCGAGCTTTCCCGGAGCGGCGGGCTCATGACGAATTTCGCCCCTTCGAAGTCCGCTTGCTCGGCGTGGCTGCGGTCCAAGGTGAGGTAAGGGATGACGGTCTCGATCCAAGCCTGGACCCCGCGACGCTGGGCGGCGGTGATGGCTTCGATGGCTTCGGCGCAACTGGTATGCACCACGTAGACATGGGCCCCGGTCAGTTCGGCGAAGGCCATGAGGTGCTGGCAGCCCGCGACCTCCACTCGCACGGGGCGGGAGGGTTCATGCCACTCGGGTCCGAGCCGGCCCTGCGCCACGAGGTCGGCTTGCAGTTCGCTCACGAGGTCGGCGTTTTCGCAATGGGCGGTCACGATGACCCCCAACTCCTTGGCCAGACGGAGCACTTGGTAGAGTTCGCGGTCGTCGATCCCGAAGGCCCCCTTGTAAGCAAGGAAGACTTTGAAGGAGGCCACGCCCTGCTTGACGATTTCCTGAAGCTGGGCTGCGGTTTGCTCATCGAAGCGGGTCACGCCCATGTGGAAAGTGAAGTCACAGGCGGAGATCCCTTCGGCCTTGCTCCGCCAGAGCGCGAGGGCTTCGAGAGGATCTTCCTGTCGAGCTGGGCAGCACATCTCGATGAGAGTGGTGGTGCCTCCCAGGAGCGCGGCGCGGCTGGCCGATGCGTAGTCGTCTTTGGCGAAGGTCCCCATGAAGGGCAGGTAGATGTGGACATGGGGATCGATGAATCCTGGGAAGACAAATTTGCCCGTGGCGTCGATGACTTCGGCGGTCGCGGGCCCTTCCAAGTGGCTGCCCACTGCCTGAATGGTCTCGCCCTGGCAGAGGACATCGGCCACGAATTCGCGCTCGCTGGTGACGACGGTTCCGTTTTTGATCAGCAAACTCATCGGCTTCCCTCTTTGACCCAAATGTCTCCTTCGCCCACTTGGAACCAGCGGGTGGTGGTGGTCCGCTGTTTGGTGTAAAAGGCGACGCCCTCTTTGCCCTGCATGTGGAGGTCCCCGAAGAAGCTTTCGTTCCAACCGGTGAAGGGGAAGTAGGAGAGAGGGGCGGGCACGCCCACGTTGACGCCCACCATGCCAGCGGAAACTTGGTGGCGGAATTCGCGGGCCGACTTCCCAGAGCTGGTGAAGATGCTGGCGCCATTGCCGAAGGCTTGGCGATTGGCGGCCGCGATGGCTTGGGCGAGAGTGGGAGTGCGCATGACGCTCAGGACGGGGCCGAAGACCTCGGTGGTGGCGAGGGTGTTTTGGTAGTCGACGTGATCGACGATGGTGGGCCCGAGGTAAAAGCCTTCTGGAGCTTCGGCCACCCTGGCAGCGCGACCGTCCGCTAGGAGCGCGCCGCCTTGGGCTTGGCCTTGGGTGATGAGGTGGCGGACGCGGTCCCGGTGGGCGGCGGTGATGAGGGCCCCCATATCGGGTTGGGCCTCGGTATCGGTCGGCCCGATTTGCATGCCCTTGGCTAGGTCCACTAAAGCCGGGAGAACCCGGTTGCCTGCCTCGCCCACCGCGACGGCCACCGAACTCGCCATGCAGCGTTCCCCGGCGCAGCCGAAAGAGCTATCGCGAAGGGCTTCGGCCGTTTTTTCGGGGTCCGCATCCGGCAGGATGACCACGAAATTCTTGGCCCCGCCCGCGGCTTGGACGCGCTTGCCGTGATGGCAGGCTTTTTGGTAGAGGGCGCGGGCCACCGGGGTGGAACCGACGAAGGAGATGGCCGCGATGGCCGGGTGTTCCAGGAGGGCCTCCACGGTGGTTTGTCCGCCATGCACGATGGAAAAGACGCCCCCTGGCAAGCCGGCTTTTTCCAGGAGGGTGGCCACGCGTTGCATGGTGAGCGGGACCTTTTCGGAGGGCTTGAGGACGAAGCAATTCCCGCAGACGAGCGCCAAGGGCCACATCCAGAGGGGAACCATGGCCGGGAAATTGAAGGGACAAATTCCGGCCACCACCCCCAGGGGCACTCGTGCCGTCTGGCAGTCGATGCCCCTGGCCAGATTCTCGAGCGATTCCCCCATCAAGAGGGTGGGGGCGCCGCAGGCGAACTCCACCATTTCGATGCCCCGACGGAGATCGCCCCGCGCTTCCACCAGGGTCTTGCCATGCTCCCGCGAGATGCCCCGGGCCAAGTCCTCAAACTCCTCCTCTAGGAGGCCCTTCAGGCGAAACATGACCTGGGCCCGTTCCCCGGGAGGGGTTTCCCGCCAAGCGGGGAAGGCCTGCTGCGCCGCCTGAACCACCGCATCCACCTCGGCCGGGGAGGAGAGGGGAACTTGCGCCAGTCCTTCCCCCCGGGAGGGGTTCATCACGGGGACGGTCTCGGCCCCGGAAGGGGTGACCCATTGCCCTCCGACGAGATTGGGCAAGACCTCCATGGTGTCAGTTCCGCGCGAGGGCGTCGGACTGCTTCACAAAGTCGTCTCCGTCCCATTGGCCATCGGCGACCACGATGCCTTCTTTCTCGGCTTTTTCCTTGGCCTTGCGTTCGGTTTGCCTGCGAACCAGCTCGGCGTGGGTCGTGAAGTAGTCGAGGCTATGCCCTTTGAATTCGGCGAGCGTTTCAAAGCCCTTGGCTTCCATGAAGGCGAGCAGTTCTTCATTCATTTTCTGCACGCACTTGTAGCCAAATTTCATGACGCCGGTGCAGACTTGGACGGTGTCGGCCCCTAGCAAGATGAATTGGGCGGCGTCGGCTCCGCTTTCGACTCCGCCGATGGCTGAGAGGGACCGGTCGGGGAATTCGCTGCGGATCATTTGCGCCAGTTCCATGACCATGCGGAGGGCAATCGGTTTCACGGCCTTGCTGGAGTAGCCACCGGGGGTGGTGTAGCCCTCGACCGTGGGCTCGGGACGGAGGGTTTCCAAATCCACGCCCATGACGGAGCGAATGGTGTTGATGGCGGAGACGCCCTCGCAGCCGGCGGCCAGGGAGGCGCGGGCGGGGTCCTCGATGTGGGTCACATTGGGCGTCATCTTGGCCCAGACCGGCACCTTGGCGGCCTGGCTGACCCAGCCGCAGACCTCGGAGAGGATTTCAGGATCCTGTCCCATGGCGGCGCCCATTTTTCTTTCGGGCAGGCCGTGGGGGCAAGAGAAATTGAGCTCAAAGGCATCCACGCCGGCTTCTTGGCAGCGCTCGATGAGTTCATACCAATTGTCCTTCTGGTATTCCTCCATGACGGAAGCGATGAGGACGCGGTCCGGGTATTCGTCTTTGCAGGCTTTGAATTCATCGAGCCATTTGTCGAAGCCCCGGTCGCTGATGAGTTCGATGTTTTCCCAGCCAATGACTTCCTTGCCATCCGCCGATTTCAATTTGGCGTAACGCGGGCCGACGTTGACCACCTTGGAAGCATCCAAACTGATGGTCTTGGCGATGACCGCGCCCCAGCCATCCTTGAAGGCGCGATTGATGACGCGGAGGTTGGTTCCAGGGGGGCCCGATCCGATGACGAAAGGGTTGGGCAGGGTTAGTCCGTTGACGTGGGTCTCTAAGGTCGGCATGGTTTTTGCGCGTGGTGAAGGAGATCAGGCAGCAGATCGCGTTCCAAGGCCAAGTCCAGTGAAAGCCTCCCGGCCGCGCCTCCACCCCGCCGCGACCGCATGGAACCGAAGCCCAGCCAACTACTTTACCGCATCGAGGACAAACCGCCCTTCCGCGAGGCCGTCCCGCTCGGCTTCCAGCATTACCTCACGATGTTTGGTTCGACGGTGGCGATTCCTTTCATTCTGGCGGACGCCTTGGGAGCCTCGCCCGCGCAGGTCGGGCAGCTGATCGGCACCATTTTTTTCGTTTCGGGAATCTCCACGCTCTTGCAGAGCACCTTTGGCAATCGCCTCCCCATTATTCAAGGAGGCACCTTTTCCTTTCTGGCGCCGACCATTGCCATCTGTGGGATGGCGGGCGTGGCCGAGGCGGGGTTCGCGGTCAAGATGCAGCATGTGCAAGGCGCCATCATCGCGGGAGCCTTGGTGGAAATCGTGATCGGTTTCACGGGCGTGGTGGGGCGTCTTTTGCGCTTGGTCTCGCCGGTGGTGATCGCCCCCACCATCGCGCTCATTGGCTTGGCCTTGTTCCAATTTGGCGCGACCTCCGCAGGGGCCGGCGCTTACTGGCCGATCGGTGGCTTGACGATTGGTTTGCTGATTCTCTTTGGCCAATTTCTACGCGGGCGACACCGGGTCTTTGATCTCTACCCCATCATCCTGGGAATTGCGGGCGCCTGGCTGACCTGCATTCTTTTGAGCGTGACCGGGGTCCTTCCGGCGACCCATCCCGCCTTCACCGATTTTTCCAAAGTGGCCGAGGCTCCGGTCTTGCAAGTGCCTTACCCGTTCCAATGGGGCGTGCCGCAGTTCACGCTCGCGGCCTTTGTGGGGATGTTGGCGGGCTACTTGGCCTCGATCATCGAGTCGGTGGGCGATTACTATGCCTGCGCCCGACTCTCGGGGGCACCCCTCCCTACGAGCCGGACGGTGAATCGCGGGATTGGCTTTGAAGGAATCGGCTGTCTCCTGGCCGGGATCTTTGGTTCGGGCAATGGCACCACCAGTTACTCGGAGAACATCGGCGCGATTGGCTTGACCCGGGTGGGCTCGCGCCGGGTGGTCCAATGCGGAGCGGTCATCATGGTGGTGCTGGCCATTTCCGGTCAATTTGGAGCCCTGTTTTCGACCCTGCCTCGCCCGGTCGTCGGGGGGATGTATTGCGTCATGTTCGGCATGATCGCTTCGGTCGGCCTCAGCAATCTCCAATTTGTGGACCTCAACTCGACCCGTAATCTCTTCGTGATTGGCTTTTCTCTCTTTATGGGCTTGTCGCTTCCCGAGTTTTTCAAAGCCCGGGAAGGCGCTTTGATCGAAGGTCCTTGGCAGTGGCTAGGGGACATGGTTTCCACCATCGGCTCTTCTGGGATGTCGGTCGGCGCCTTCATCGCCCTTTTGCTCGATAACACTCTCCCGGGAACCGACTCCGAACGGGGTCTCCTGGCATGGAAAGAACCGAAAGCGGAGTGAGCGGATGGATCTCTTTTTGCAAGCTGCCATTGAAGAGGCCCGCAAGGGCTTGGAGAGCGGGGGCATTCCCATCGGCTCGGTCTTGGTCTGCGAAGGGGAGATCATTGGCCGAGGACACAATCAGCGAGTGCAAGCAGGCAGCGTGATCCATCATGCGGAGATGAATTGCCTGGAAAACGCGGGCCGGTTGACGGCCGCCACCTACGAAAAGTGCACGCTCTACTCCACGCTCTCTCCCTGCCCGATGTGCTCGGGAGCGGCCTTGCTCTACAAAATCCCCCACGTGGTGGTGGGTGAAAACCGCACCTTCCAAGGTCCCGAAGAGTATGTGCGATCCCAAGGCGTCAAGCTGGAGGTTTTAGATGATCCCACCTGCATCCAACTCATGACCGATTTCATCCAAGCCAAACCAGAGCTTTGGAATGAAGACATTGGCGTCTGACTGGCCACGCCCCCCGGGCCGCTGGTTTCTCTGCGGGGCTTCCGATCAGGCCTGGTGGCCGCGTCGTTGCAGCAGCTGAGCTGAAATGCTGATGGCGATCTCGGCCGGATCATTTCCGCCGAGGGGCAGGCCGAGAGGGCAAACGATGGCCTCGCGGGTTTCTTCGGCGATCCCATCTTCAGCCAACTCTCTCAGAAGGACCGCGCGCTTGGAGGCGCTCCCGATGACGCCTACGAAGGGCAAGTCGGGAAACTGACGAAGGGCCTCTCGGAGGACGGGCCGGTCCGTGGCATGGCCTTGGGTGATGGATAGAAGGTAGCTGTGGGCTTGCAGGAAGGCGACGCCGTCTTGGAAGCGTTCGACCTTCCTTCGGGTCAGGTTGGCTGCGGCCGGAAGCTTTTCCAGCCAGTCGTCCCGCACATCGATGACCTCCACCTGGCAGGGCAGGGTCGCGAGCACTTGGGCGAGAGCCTGGGAGACGTGCCCAGCGCCGAAAAGGAGGAGATGCCAAGTGGAGTGAGCCCGGACCGGCTCGAAGAGAAATTCCATGGCCCCCCCACAAGTCATCCCGACATCGCGCTGCAGATGCCAGCGCTGAGAGAGCAGCTCCTCTTGTCCCTTTTCCAGCATGGCCTGCGCGGTCGCGATGGCTTTGGCTTCCACGCGACCGCCACCGAGATTGCCTGCGACCAAGCCTCCGGCGCTGACCACGGCCTTGCCCCCCAAAGAACCGGGGGTGCTCCCCCGCACGGCGGTCAGGGTGATGACCACACTGTCGATCCCGGCCCGCTGGAGGGCGGACACCTCTTCCCAGACCGCCGACGAGTTCATCGGGTGAGGGTGGCCTCGATCTGGCCGTGCGGCTCATCAGTCGGCAGAAAGACTTGCCGCTGGTCTGGGCGACCGAGACGGCTGAGGTCCAAGTTGAGGTAGTGCACATTGGGCAGGCGGAGGGAAATCTCTTCGATCTCGCTGGCTGCCTGGAGAGCCGCTTCGCCGATTTGGAAGAGGGTGCGCTGGACGGAGGGACTGTAGGTGCTGGCGAAAATTTCGTAGGCCGCCTCCAGCACCTTTTTTTCCGTTTCCGCATCCGGGACGCGGACCTCGGCCAGGGTCCATTCGCAGGCCATCTTGGTGGCGAAGAGGCGGTCGGTGGTCGGTGGCAGGGTGGTCAAGTCGCATTCGTGGTAGCCGACAAAGCCCGATCCGGTGGTTTTCATGAGCAGGTGATCGCGCAGGCCGGCCGTCAATTTGGCGGGGCTGTCCCGGGTGAAGCGTCCGGTGGTAAAACGCTGGCCATTGCGTTCTGCCAAGAAGGCGTGGGGATGCGCTTTTCCGTTCACGGGCATCGGGTTCCAGACCTGCTCCCGCAGTTCGACCGAGAGACCGCTGAGGTGCGGGTATTTCTCGAGGAAGTGCCTCCCGAGAACGGCAGCGAAGGCCGTCCGCCCGGTCTCCAAGTGGTCGTGTGCCAAGAAGTGCACGGTGTTTTTGACGGTGTCGGTCGGGACAATCGAGCTGTTGTCGGAGGAGAGGTAGGAGGCTTCGAGATCGCCTTCCAGGAGGATGTCCGCTTCGATTTCACAGACTTGGTGGTCCTGGCCTTCCCGCAGCACTTTCAGGACGCGCACTTTGTGTTTCCCGTAGCGATTGGCTGTCAGTTTGCTTTGCTGGTGCTTCATTCCGTCATGGATCTGAGTGAAATCAATCGAATGGATCGCGCGTGCTTTGTCCGCGAGTTCGGGGGGATGTATGAGCATTCCCCCTGGGTCGCCGAAGCGGTCGTCGGCCGGCGGCCTTTCTCAAATCGGAGGGCGCTGGCGGCGGCCATGGGGGAGGTGGTAGAACAAGCTCCCCCGGAAAAGAAGCTGGAATTGATCCAAGCCCACCCCGATTTGGGAGGAAAGCTGGGTCGGCAACGGGAGCTGAGCGAGCACTCCGCGCGGGAACAATCGCGCCTCGGCTTGGATCGCTTGGAGGATAGCGAATTTCAGGAGTTCACGCGCTTGAACCAAGGCTACCGAGAGCGTTTTGGCTTTCCCTTCATTCTCTGCGTGGCTTTGGTGGAGAAAGCCGGGATTTTGGACGCGTTTCGCAGGCGCTTGGAGAATTCCCGTGAAGCCGAGGTCGAGGAGGCGCTTCGTCAGATTCACCTGATCGCGAAATTGCGTTTGGAGCAGGCCATCGAGCCCGCTGCCTGATTAAGTCAGGACGTGGAGGAGTTCCCCCACGGTCCGTTTGCCTTCCAGGGGGTGGCGCAGTTTTTTGCGATGGTCGATGCGGTATTGATTACGGCGGCCGTGCTTTTCCGCCTTGAGCACCCCGTCGTCGATCAGCTCGGCCAAAATTCGTTGCACCGCCCGCTGCGTGATGCCGACTTCTTCCGCCAGATCCCGCACCCGAAGGTCTGGCTGTCGGGAGAGGGCCACCAAGATGTGGGTGTGATTGGTGAGGAAAGTCCAGGTGGGGGCCGCGATTTTGAGAGGGGTCATGAAACGGAAGTCACGAAATCGATAGCACCTATACGAAAAGAAACAAAGGGAAGTTGTCGGGTAGGACGACCCCTTCCTTCGGCCCGGTAGTCAGAGCAAGGCCTCTCCCGGAGTGAGCACGTTCTCCCAGCGATACCGAAGCAGGGCCCCCGCTCCTCCGTGGTGGTCGAGTAGCTGGGAGTTTTCGACTGTCTCGACCGGCAGGCGCTGGGGTATGGCCAAGCGCAGCAGCGCTTCCCGATCCACGCTGAGAAGGTTTTTGGAGAGCACGAGACACTCAGCCTGGGCGCGCTCCAAGGCCTGTTTGGTGGCTTCCACACCCACGGTGGCCAAGCCGTCGGATCGGATGGCTTGGTCGAGGCGCTTGACGGTGGCCTGCGACTCCTCTCGCTCGGCGGCCAGGAAAGCTTCGACAGCCTTTTCCATGAGTTCACCCACCCGTTGATCGGTGAAGCCGGTCGCAATCTCATCGACCAGTTTCTCCCGGAGCGCTCGCGGCAAGGAATCGCGAAGGCGAGCCACACAGTTGGGCTGGCCAGCGATGAGGAGGGCATTGTGACCTTGTTTGGCCATCAGCCGCTCGAGGACCTCGATTTTTTCTTTCACGAAGAGGCGTTCTCGGTCGCGACGATGATTGGCATAGTGCTCCCGGGTCCATTCCCGGCCGAGGCGTTGACGGAGGGCGGGTCGGTCGGTGAGGACTTCGAGGGAGGTTTCCCCGAGATTGACCTCCACGATGCGAGCGAATTCATTGGTGGTGAGGACAACGACAAAGCGGTCGAAGCGATCACGCAGCTCCACCAGTGGATAGATGATGGCGAAGTCATCGGCATGGAAGGAGGTCTCCAGAGGCACGTGGAAATCGAGCGGCAAGAAGAGGGGTTGATCGCCCCAGCGAGAGAAAACCGCCCCGCTCACGGCGTGGGGAGCGTGAAGCCAGGAGCGGATCTCCTCGGCGGCTTCTAGGAAGTCGACCTGGGCTTCCGCCTTGAACGTGTGCCGGGTGAGGCTGCACCAGGAATGGAAGTCTCGTTCCAGCTTGGTGACGGGCTGGGTGAAATCAAAGAAAGCGCTGATGACCGGAGAAGAGGTCTCCGGGGAGCTGGCCAGCGCGCGGATGTATTTTTCGAGTTTGGTGGGTTGCATAAGAGGAGTGCCCTGGGTCTCCCCCACAAGCGGAACCCACCTAAATAGATGTCTTTATATTCACGAAAAAAGAGTCAGGTGTTGTCATTTTTCTGCCCCGCTTTCCCCTTGGTGAGATGAATGGCGATGGCGTGGGAAGCGAGTGGAGCGGTGGCAAAGACGAGCAAGCCGCTTGCGAGGGCCAGGATGACTGGGCCCGGTTCGGGAAAGCGCAGGATGGTGGCGATGACCAGCAGGAGCACCGCCAGGGAGGAGGCTTTGGTGCCGGCGTGCAAGCGCGGAAGCCCCTCCGGCAGGCGAAAGAGCCCGAGAGAGGCCACGAGAAAGAAGGCGCTGGCTAGGATGAGGAGGATTTCCGCGATCATGATTTTCGGAGGAGTTGGGATAGGAGCACGGTGGCGAGGAAGCCCAAGAGCGAGAGGGCAAAGGCAAACTGGAGCGCGAGCGGATTTTCATCGAAGAAGGCCAACAGGACGGCGATTCCGAGGAGCTGGAAGCTGACCACATCGAGCGCGATGATGCGGTCGGCCATCAGGCGAGCGGTGGCCAGGCGCGCCAAGCTGAGCGCAAGCGAGATCGCGAGAAGGACGATGGCGAGGTTCAACATGGCGGGTCAGAACGGGAGGCGAGCGACCACTGGCTGGTAGCGCTTCAGAATTTCATCGACGAGGTCCTGGGGGTTCTCGGCGTCGTAGAGCGAATGGATCAGGAGGCAGCCATCCCGCTCATCGACCGACAAGGTGCCCGGCGTCATCGTGATGAGGTAGGCCAAGAGAAGTCGCTGCCGGGAGGAGGGCAGAGACAAGGGCACCTTGACCAGCACGGGGGCGATGCGGGGGTGGGGACTGAGGACGTCGCGCGCGATCCGCAGGGAGCCGCTCACGACCGCCCAGAGATAATAAAAGGGGAAGACGAGGAGAGCGATCATGGCACGAGCGGGCCGAGCACGGCTTCGAGGTAAGCGGTGGGTTCTAGGAGATTGTAGGCCGCCCGCTGGGCGATTTCGAAGAGAGGTCCGGCCAAGAGCCCGACCGAGACCGTGACCAAGCCGAGGCCGAGGCTGGCAGCCGGACCGAGTCGGCCAAGCGAGCGCGCGGGCGCTTCCGGATCGGGATCCCCCCAGAAGACGGCCAACCAGATTTTCAGCATGGAGAAGAGAGTGAGCAAACCGACCAGCACGATCGCGACCGCCGAGAGGATCTCCCCCGCCTCCAGAGCCGAGCGTAGGAGGGAGAATTTGGCGAAGAAGCCGGAGAGCGGGGGTAGTCCCGCCAGGGAGAGAGCCGGAAGGGCGAAGAGCCAGGCCAGGACGGGGGCGCTCACGGCCAGGCCCCTCACTTGATCGAGCTGGGAGGAGCCCGTCCGAGTTTCCACCAGGCCGGCCGCAAAGAAGAGATTGGCTTTCACGATGATGTGGTGCGCCAGGTAGTAGATCCCTGCGGCCAGAGCCAAGGGCGTGAAGAGGGCCAAGGCCAGGGCCATGTAGCCGACTTGGCTGATGATGTGAAAGGTCAGGATGCGGCGCATTTCTCCTTGCGCGACCGCCCCCAAGACCCCGCCCAACATGGTCAGAATGGCCAGAACCAAGAGGAGGGGTTGCCACGGGAAGCTGCCGTCTTCCGCGAAGACAAAGCCAAAGACCCGGTAGAAGGCGTAGAGGCCGACCTTGGTGAGAATTCCGGCGAAAATCCCCCCAATCGGGCCCGGCAGAAGCGGGTAAGAATGGGGCAGCCAGAAGGCCAGGGGGAGGAGCGCCGCTTTGATGCCGAAGGCGCCAAAGAGAAGGGCGGCCGAGCTGTCCACGAGGAAGCCTTGGGGGCTTTCTTGGAGACGGAGGTGGAGGTCGGCGAAATTGAGCGTGCCCATTTTCGAGTAGATGAGCCCAGCGCCCGCCAGAAAGAGGAGGGAGGAAACGAGATTGATGATGACGTAACGCCAGACTTCTCCCCCGGTGCCCTGCCCCCGGACCAAACTCATGAGCGCGAAGGAGGAGAGGAGGAGCACTTCGAACCAGACATAGAGATTGAAGAGATCGCCGGTCAGAAAGGCGCCGCTGGCTCCCAGTGAGAGGGTCAGCAGCAGTGGAAGCGCCTGCCGCCGACGCAGCCCGGCGTAGCGTGGGTGGGAGAGCAGAAGAATCCCCGCCAGGACCACTAGCTGGCAAACCACCAAGAGGAAGGCGGCCAAGGCATCAGCCACCAAGACGATCCCGAAAGGCGCTCGCCAGGAGCCCGAGGCGAGCGCGTGGACGGAGCCATCCGCGGTGAAGAAGAGCAGGGAGCTGGAACCGATCAAGCCAGCTGCGATGCCGGCCACCGCCCAGAAGCGGCGGCCCCGCGGCCAGAGGCAGAAGATCGCTCCCACGAGAGGTGCGAAGAGGCTCAGGAGAAGGGCGGCGTCGGGAGTCATTCTTCGGGTTGGCGAGGCAGGAGTGTGAGGGCGAAGGCGATGAGGCCAAAGCCGATCACAATGGCGGTCAAGACGAGCGCTTGGGGGAGGGGATCAGCGAAGGCGGTGGGGTCGATGGCTTGGCCTTTTTGGCTTTTGTCGAGCAGCGCGGCCGCATTGTGCTGGAGGCCCCCGGCCGCAAAGATGGTCAGATTGGCGGCTTGGCCCAGGAGAATGAGGCCGGCCAGCACGTCGATCCGGGTCCGACCGGTCAGGCGGTAGACTCCGGCGGCCGCCAGGAGGCCGATGGTGAGGGCGATGATGAGTTCCATGTTAGGCTGTGGGGCTGGCGAGGGTGCGGCGGAGGTAGCTCAGGGTGAACCCGATCACGGTGAGAAAGACCCCGAGGTCGAAGAGCAGGGGCGTCCCCAGATGCAAGTCCCCGGAATGCCACCAAAGTCCTTGGAAGAAGGCTTTGCCCACCAGCAGCGGGGAGAGGGCGGCCACGAGCGCGGTCAGCAAGCCGGCTACCGGCAGCCAAAAGGCCAAGCGATCTACCAAGCGCTCTTGACGGGGAATGCCCGAGAGGAGGCAATAGCCCACGGCCGCGCCCGCCACGAGGGCCCCGATGAAACCGCCGCCGGGTTCGTTGTGCCCTCGCCAAAAGGTCCAGAGAGCCACCGGGAGGAGCACGAAGAAGAAGGGGCGGCGGGCGGTTTCAATCCAGGGGGAGCGGAAGGTCCCCAGGGAGGTCTGGGAGGCCCGTCGAGCCCCCAAGGCCGCGGTCAGGCCCCAGCCCGCGATGGCCAAGACGGTGATTTCTCCAAAGGTGTCCAGCGCCCGGAAGTCCACCAAAATGACGTTCACGACATTGGCCCCGTAGGCCTCCGGGAGGCTGGTGTTGAGAAAGTAGGCGGCCAGCGGGCTGGCATCGCCTACCAGCATGGCCTTGAAGACGAGCGCGCTCACGAGCAGTCCGGTGGCCGAGGCGATGACGAGGCGGGAGACCGGGTGATGGGTCTCGATCTTCTGAGGGAAACAGCGCCCCAAGGCCCCGACCAAAAGGAACAAGAGAAGCGTCTCCGCAAGCAACTGCGTGAGAGCCAAATCGGGCGCGCTGAACCAGAGAAAGAGCGCCGCCACCAGCAAGCCGACCATCCCGAGGGAGACGAGCAGGGGAATCAAGCGCCGGGAACGAGCGGCCGCCACGGTCGCAAAACCCAGTAAGAGGGCGATGCCGACCGCGCCGAGGGACTGGGGTGGAAAGGAAAGCTCTGGCCGCGGCCAATTGCCCGGCTGAAGGGCCAGGAGGGAGAGCGTGCCGACGAAGGCCAACATCAGGAGAAGCTGCCGGGAAAGGGAGCCCGCCACGAGCCACTTGGCGAAGGCGCTCGCCCCTTGGCGAAGGGCGGCGATGACGGTGTGGTAGAAGGGCTCGAAGAGGGGAGACCAAGTGGGGGAGAGGGCCGGACGGTGAGGGCGGCTCAAGAAATAGGTCAACACCAGAGAAAACGCGATCGCTCCCAAACTCAGAAACAAGGCAGGCGTCCAGCCATACCAGAACTGGTAGGACGCTTCCGCGTAAGCGCCGAGGGAGGTGGCCGCCGGTCCGAGGAAACGGTGGCTAGCTTGGGGGAGGGAAAAGGCGAGGGCGATGGCCCCCAGGGCTGGCAGGCAGGCGGCCAGGGAGAGGGGGACGGGAAGCTTTTTGGGCGACTTGGCATCCCGGTCGGGCAGCCAGAGCGGGATAAGGAAACGAAGTCCCAGAGCCAGCACCCCGGCCGCCGCGAAGGCCACTCCCAAAGCCACCCAGGGCGAGTAAGCCCAGGCCGCTTTGAGCAGGTATTCCTTGCCCAGGAAACCGGGCAGGGGGGCCACGCCCACCAGCGAGAGCGTGGAGAGCGTCAGGGCGAGGCCGGTCACGGGCAGCTTGCGGGCGGCACCGCGTAGTTGAGAGAGATTTCTCGTGCCAAAGCTTTTTTCCAGATTGCCGGCGCAGAGGAAGAGAGGTGCCTTGTAAAAGGCGTGGGCCGTCAGGAAGATGACAAAGCCCAAGAGGGCGGAGGGGCTGCCCACTCCTGCCAGCACGGTCAGGAAACCGAGGGCCCCCAGAGTGGTGGAAGCGAGGATGGATTTGAGGTCGTCCTCGCGTGCCGCCCGCAAGACGGCCGTCAGCACCGTGAGAATGCCGCAGATCACCAAGAGGGGTGTCCAAATGGGGTGGTCACGAAGGAGGGGCGCGAGCGTGGCCAGCAGAAAGACCCCTGCTTTGACCATGGTGGCGGAGTGGAGGTAGGCGGAGACGGGGGTGGGCCCGGCCATGGCGTTCGGCAACCAAAAGTGAAAAGGCCACTGGGCGGACTTGGTGAGCGCGCCCACTGCGATGAGGAGCAAGGCGATGCGGCCAATCGGCCCTCCCGCATCGGGGTTCTCCATGGCTAGGAGTTGGCTGATGAGGACGGTCCCATAATGGGCCTGGACCAGGAGGATGCCCGCGAGGAGGGCGGCCCCGCCCAGGAAGGTCACGAGGAGGGCTTGGGAGGCCTTTTGGCGATTGAGCGCTTGGCCATGATTGAAGCCCACCAGCAGGAAGGAGAGCAGCGAGGTGCCTTCCCAGAAGAGGAATAGGAGCAGGAGATTGTCCGACCAAAGGACGCCCAACATGGCGGTCGTGAAGAGCCCGAGACTGCCGAGGAGAAAGGGGAGCCGCCGGTCCTGGGCGAAGTAGCCACTGGCATAAAGCGCGATGCAGCCGCCGATGCCGAAGATGATGGCCCCAAACCAGGCGGTGAAGGGCGTCAAGCGGAGGGCCAAATTCATCCCGAGCGCTTCGACCCAAGGACGGCTCCAGAGGACTTCTTCCAAGGTGGGTAGGGCCCACAAAAGCCAGACGGCTGCAGCCCCGTAGGCCAGGGCGATGAGGCCGCCAGCCAGGAGCGGGCCCCGGCGGACGAGGACGCCCCCCACGAGCACAAGGAGGGCAAGCGCTGCGGGGAGAGCGAGCAGCAGAAGCAAGGATTCCATGAGCCCAGAGGTCGTCAGTTCCGCATGCCCAGGAGCTGGAGCAGGAAGGCGAGACTTTCGTTTTTGCGCTTCACCACCAAGACCGGCTTTTGGCTCCGGCGAAGGACGTCTGCGGTGTTGCTCCCGAGGAGGGCCAGACTAAGGGCGTTCGATCCATGACTGCCCAGGATGAGCAGATCGCAGTCCTGATTGTTGGCATAACTGGCCATGCTGCCGCCAGGAAAGAGGCTGGAGTCGACCGTGTGCTCCCAGCGGGTGTCATTCTGGGGCAGTTCTTCCATGAAGGTCGTGAGGTGGCGCTGCCCCGATTCGAGGTAGCCGGGCTCGAGCACGTCGGTCCCGTGGGAAGCCGAGAGGCGGGTGGTGGGCACCCGCACGAAGTGGAGGACGGTCTTGCGGCCCTGATTTTCAGGAGAGAGGGTCGAAAAGGCTTGGGCCCATTCAATGGTGAGGGGCGAGAGGTCAGAGAAATCGACCGCGGCCGCGATGGAGAGCGGCGGGAAGGAGGCGCCGTTGGGGACGGCCAAGACGCCGGCTGGACTTTTGCGGGTAAGACGCTCGGCGAAGATGCGACTGCGCTCATCCTGCAAGGTCGTCAGGACGAGGTCGAACTCGCCCCCGCGGAGAAGCTGAAGCGCTTCCCGAAGTCCTTCTCCCCGGCTGAAATGGAGCTCGATCGGCAAGCCCTCGGCCTCGCTCGCGATGGCCTCGGACAGCTCCTGGTCGGCAGAGGGCGGGCTGACTTCTTGCTCGTCCGCGCCTGAGTATTCGGGGAGCGGCCAGTCGACGGGTGCCAACACGTCGATGCGTTCCGGCTGGGACACCGCATTGAGCTGGCGGCACCATTGCCAGAGGGAACGGTTGTCGACCAAGGGGTCGTGAATGACAAGAAGGCGCTGAAATCGTTTCATGCGGTGAGTGAATTGCGGCCGAGGTTATGCTGAAGAAAAAAACACGCAACTAAATTCGTGATTTCAATTTCATTTTAAAGTCCGGCGGTTTTTTTCCTGTTTTAGAAAGAGGGGAAGGAGGGCGGTTTCGATGTGTTGGAAAGCGGCGCTCAGGCCCTCTTGTTCGAAGACCGCGCCGATTTGGGCCTCGACTTTGGTGGGATTGCCGAGAGCGCTGAGAAACTTGTTGGAGGTCAGCCGAATGACGCGTTCCCCATCCATTTTGCCGTCTTGGGCCAGGACCCAACGGCGGGCGAAGAGGCAGAGAACGGCATCGCCGACCCAGGCGCGCTCCCGGATTTGTAGTTCATCCTCAGACATGGAGGAGAGAACCACGAGTTGGCGGTTTTTCGATTTCAGATTTCAAGGCTTCGCGGCCGGTCCTCGCTCAGGGGGCCTAGCGATACCGAAGCACGGCCAAGGCCAACTGACGGGCCACGATGTCATGGTAGGCGGGATGAGCGCAGATTTTTCGCTCGACGGGGTTGCTCAAGAACCCGAGTTCCACCAGCACAGCGGGCGCGCGGGTCCCGCGGAGGACATGGAAGCGCTTGCGCTTGATTCCCCGGTCATAGAAGTCGACTCCCTCCAGCAGGTGGGCATGGACCTGGTCCGCGAGCTGGCGGCCGCGTCGCCCGTAGTAAAAGGTTTCAATGCCACGGGCACCGAGACGCGGAGCCGCGTTGAAGTGTAGGCTGAGGAAGAGGGAGCGATGGTAGCGATTGGCGATCCGGCAGCGCTCCTCGAGCGAGACAAAGCGATCGCTCGAACGGGTCAGGACGACCCGCTTGCCGCGAGATTCCAAAAGGTGCTTCAGGCGAAGGGCCACGCTCAAGTTGAGCTCTTTCTCCTTCACGCCTCCCCAGAGGGCCCCGTTGTCTTTCCCACCATGCCCTGGATCGATCACAATCGTGTCGAAAGGACTCGCCTTGAGCTCGGGAGCCATCAGCCCCGCCGTCAGGGAAAAGAGAAAAAGAGCAAGAAATCGGGACATTGTTTATTCTAATTGACCCGGAAATTATAGAAAATTAGATCATTCAGAACAAGGAGTATTTTATAATTATTATAATTTCTAGAATTTACTAAGCGAGATGAACTTTTAAGGAAGCTTAAAAATTTCGTGGCCCGAATGATTTCTCATCTTGCCTTGAGCCCCTTCTCTCTTACTGCTTTTGGCCATGGCCAAGGCCCCCGTCCTCCGACAGCATGCCCGGTTTTTCCGCCATCCGGGGCGCTTGATTCTCATCTGCTGGCTGCATGCCTTCAGTCGCTTGGCCATGCTGGGAGCGATTGCCTCGGTCGTTTTGATCTTCGTGGCCGACCGCAAAAATCTCGTTTTCGGCTTTTTCGGCGGGCTGGTCCTCTTCGGCGTTTTCTCTCTCTGGGAATACCTCATTTCCCGGAAGGTCCGCTGTGGATTGTGTCAGGCTAATGTTCTCGGGCATACCATGAACGTGATCAACCGGGACGCCCGCAAGCATGGTCCTCTCTCCTACCGCTCGTCCTGTATGATTGACATCATCACCACGGGTCGGTTTGTTTGTCCTCATTGTGGGACGCCCTATCGGACTCGAGAGTGAGGGGGGCTTTCGGCTTCAGGGTTCGGCTTTCAGCCCGGGAGGGAGGTTTTGGGTCAGGCTTAGGAGGTCTTCGGTGGTGTGGGCGGCGCTTAAGGTAAGGCGGAGGCGGGCCTGTTTTTTGGCGACGGTGGGGTAGCGGACCGCCGGCACGAAGAACCCCGCTTCCAGCAAGCTCGCTTGGGCCTCGAGCGCTTTCGATTCTTGGCCCAAGACCAGGGGCAGAATGGCGCTTTCCGGGAGGGGGCGGCCGGTCTGCCGGGCGAAGGTGGCGAGGTTCTTTTGGAGACGGGCTTGCCGCTCGGTGCCTTCGGGCGAGAGCAAAAGCTGCAAAGCCGCTCGGGCCACGGCTGCCTGGGCGGGGGGCGGGGCGGTGCTGTAAATGAGGGAGCGCGCTCGATTGATCAAGAGATCCACGATGGGGCGGGAGGCAGCCAGGTAGCCTCCGGCCGTGCCAAGGGCCTTGCCGAGGGTGCCCATTTGCAGTTCGACTTCGGGGGCCAGCTGAAGTTCTGCCGCCAGGCCACGTCCTCCCGGGCCGACCACCCCGAGGGCGTGGGCCTCGTCCAGGAGCAACCACGCGCCATAGCGATTTTTTAAGTCCACGATTTCGGGCAGCGGGCAGCGGTCTCCATCCATGCTGAAGACGGATTCGGTGACCACCAGGATCCGGCTTTTCGGCCCCGCTTGCTCACGCGCCCAGCGCAAGTGACTCTCGAGCTTGCCCAGATGATTGTGAGGGAAGACCCGGAGGCGGGCACCGGAGAGTCGCGCGCCATCGATGAGACAGGCGTGCGAGAGCTTGTCCAGGAGCAGGAAATCCCCCTTCCCACAGAGCGCGCTCAAGGTCCCCACGGCCGTGGCGTAGCCCGTGGCGAAGGTGAGGGCGGCTTCCGTCGATTTGAAGCGAGCCAGGTCTTCTTCGAGCGCGCGGTGGGGGCCGAGGCTGCCGGAGAGGAGGCGGGAAGCGCCACTGCCGACCCCGTGCTCCCGAGCAGCGCGGGCGAAGGCTTCCACCAGGGCCGGGTGATGGGCCAGCCCGAGGTAATCATTGCTCGAAAAATCGAGAAGCTCTCGCCCGTCGAGTCGGAGGCAGCGGCCGGTGGGACTCTCCACCGCCCGCAAGCTCCGGCGGAGCTGGGCCGATGCGAGCGCGGCCAGTTCTTCGCTCGGGTCCCGCATCACTGGGTGAGGCCAAACTTGAGCAGCTTGACGGAGTCATCCCAGATGGAGCGATGGGTCCCGCCCAGGGCCACGGCGATGACTCGCTTGCCATTGGCTTCGGCCGAGCTCACGAGGCAGCGACCGCTGGCCCGGGTGTAACCGGTTTTCATCCCGGTGCAGGCCGGCATCCTGGCGAGGACCTTGTTGGTGTTTTCGAAGACGCGGCGGCGACCGTCGGCATACGAGAACGTGAATTCATTTGTCTGCACGTATTTGCGGATGAGAGGCACGCGGTGCGCGATCCAGCCCAGACGGGCGATGTCGCGGGCGGTCGAGAACTGCCCCGGCTCGGTCAGGCCGTGCGCATTGAGGAAACGCGAGTTCTTCATGCCGACCAGGGTGGCGAAGGTGTTCATTTCCTGAACAAAGGCGGAGTAGGATCCGGAATGGTCACGCGCGAGGACGTTGGCGATGTCGTTCCCGCTTTTGATGAGCAGCGCTTCCAGCAATTGCAGCCGGGTGTAGCGCTCGCCCGCTTTCACGCCGATTTTGGTGGGCTCGACCTCGGTGTCCTGGGCCACCACGGTGACCGCTTGGCCGAGGTGGCCTTCCTTGATGACGAGGAGGGCGGTCAGGAGTTTCTGGGTGCTGGCGACGGCGCGGCGCTCGTCGATGTTCTTGGCGTAGAGAATGTGGCCGGTGTCCGCATTGATGACAATGGCCGACTCCGAGACCACCGGGACGGCTTCGGCCGGGGCGGCCAGCGGCCTCGCGATGGCGAGCGGGTCTTGGTAGGCGAGCGGCGGGGCCGAGGGCGCTCGACTGCCAGAGGCGGCGGGTCCCGAGTCGATGCAGCCAACCTGGCAGGCGACCACTGAAAGCAGCGAGAGAAGAGCGAGGAAGCGGAGTGGCATCAGGGAGAACTGGGCTCGATTTCGCTCGGGGTCAATTGCGCCTCGATCCCTTCATCGGCAGGGACGCCCAGGTCGCGAGCGCGGCGGTAGTGGCGCCGGGCCATCTCGATGGCGGGCGTTTCCTTGGCGAGGTAGATGACGGCCAAGTTGTAGTGCCCATCGGCAAAGTCGGGATCCAACTGGAGGGCTCGCCGCAGCTCGGTTTCCGCCCCGAGGAACCAGCCCTTTTCGTAAAGCGCCACTCCCAGATGGCCATGGACACGGGCGTTTTCCGGTTCGAGAGCGACCGCCCGCAGGTGATGGGCAATGGCCAGCTCCACTTCCCCCCGCCGAAAGGCCAACAGGCCAAGCGCACTCCAGCAGCGCGCCAGCTCCGGGGCGCTCTGCACGGCCTCGCTCAAAAGAGACTCCGCCTCTTCCCAGCGCTCAAGTCGGTAGAGAACCAGTCCGTAGTTGCCGAGGGTGGCTTCGTCGCTCGGCTGGGTCGCGAGGATCTCCTGGTAAAGCCTCGCGGCTTGCTCCCAATCGCGCGCTTGGTAGGCGGCGGCGGCCTGGGCCGGCTTGCTGGGCTGGGCTTCGCCCCAGCCGGGCAGCGCCACCAGGAGACAAAGAAGAGATCGGTGCATCCAGAAACGTGAGGAAAACCAGGCCCGGTGCAAATCGCAGACTCGACTTTTCAGTTGACCGCTGCTGTTCGCCAGAACAAACTGCTCATATGAACGGAATCACCCGTCGCCAACAAGAGCTGATTGACTATCTCCGACAGCATCAGCGGGAAAAGGGCCTGATGCCCTCCACCCGAGAAATCCAGCGGCACTTCGGCTTTGCCAGCCAGACGGCCGCCGTCAGTCACTTGCGCGCTTTGGAGCGAAAGGGCGTCATCAAGCGGCTGCCGGGGAAGGCCCGGGCGGTCGTCTTTCCAGAGGATTTGGAACGGCCGGAGGTCTGGGACATTCCGGTCTATGGAAGGATTGCGGCCGGCATGCCCCAGGAGACGGGCCAAGAGCCGGACGAAGTCATTTCGCTGGACCCCTCTCTGCTGGGCTTGAGGCGGGACAAAGGGCTCTTCGCGCTCAAAGTCCATGGGGAGTCCATGATCGACGCCCACATCTGTGACGGAGACACCGTCATTTTGGAGCCGCGCCAGCCGCGCGATGGCGACGTGGTGGCGGCCTTGATCGATGGCGAGACTACTCTCAAGCGCTTTGTCGTCAACCAGGGGCAGCCTTACCTCCGGGCGGAAAATGAGGAGTACCCCGATCTCCAGCCTGCGCGGGAATTGGTGGTGCAGGGGGTGCTGGTTTCGCTTCTGCGACGGGCGGCTTGAGGGTGAGGTTTCAGTCCTCATACCAACCTCCAGAATTCACTGTTAGAATGGAGGGAAGGTGTTGTGGGG
Source organism: Verrucomicrobiota bacterium (assembly GCA_039027815.1). Taxonomy (NCBI): domain Bacteria; kingdom Pseudomonadati; phylum Verrucomicrobiota; species Verrucomicrobiota bacterium. Next base: position 1,272 of record JBCCJK010000003.1, on the reverse strand, counting down.
AAGAGGCGCTGAAGCGCGGGGAGGGGAGAGCCGGTGTCTTTCGAGCCAGCCCAGCGTTGCTCCTCGGTTACGGTGCCTGCACCGCGCCCTCGTCGCGCCTTGGTCTGGCCCGAAATCCACTCGGCCATTCTACCAGCCAATTCTGGAGCTTGGTATCAGATTCCGGAGTGCAGACGGCCGCTTTCCCCTTTGCATCGGCTGCTTGGTAGAAAAAGTGGGGTTCTTTCGGAGCGGGCCCGCTTTTCTTTGGCCAAGCGCCCGATCATTCACCATCTTGCCCGATGCGGGTTCACTGGTTGCAGCATGTCCCTTTCGAAGGGCTGGGGAGCTTGGAGGCGGAATGGAAACGGCGCGGGGCCCTGGTGAGCGTAACGCGCTTTTGGGCCGAGGAGGCGCTGCCCGAGGTGGAGGAGATCGACCTGTTGGTGGTGATGGGGGGACCGATGAACATTTACCAAGACGCGCTTCACCCCTGGTTGCCCCAAGAGCGGGCCTTCCTGCGAAGCTACCTCGAGCAGGGAAAGCCCGCCCTCGGGATTTGTTTGGGCGCGCAGCTGTTGGCGGAGGCGCTGGGAGGCAAAGTGAGCCGGAATCAGGAGGTAGAAATCGGTTGGTTTCCTCTGAGGCGGCTACCGAGTGAGGGCCCGGCGGCGGAGCTGCAAGACTGTTTCCCAGCGGGGCTGGAAGTGCTGCACTGGCATGGGGACACGTTCTCTTGGCCGCGAGAGGCGGTCCCCCTCTTTGCGAGTGAGGCCTGTGCTCGGCAGGTGTTTCTTTGGCGGGGGCGGGTGCTCGGTTTGCAATTTCATTTGGAAATGCGTTTGGCGGATGGGGAGGGCCTGGTGCGAGAGGCGGGTCGGGAGCTCGAGACCGGGGGGGACTTTGTCCAAAGTGCCTGTGAGATTTTGGCCGAGGAAGGGCGCTTTCAGGAGGCCCATCAGGTCTTGAGCCGAGTGCTCGATTGGTGGTTGCCTCGGGTGTTTCCGGCCTAGCGGTCGATCGGACTGAAACGAGTGGTGCTTTGAAGGGTAGGAGAGCAGAGGATGACCGTTGAGGTGAGGGAGATTTCTGGTCATCCCATTCCTGCTGTCTTATTTGGGTTGGATGTGGTCCAGCAATCACTTGCATCCCACCACTTCTCCGGTGGCCCGCGACGTCCCCGGCGCGGTGGGGGGAGACTTCTTGTTCTGGGTGCTGCCTTACCCTTGTGATAGGTAGCCGGAAGGGCCTTGGGTGGGTGGGTGGTTTGCGAATCGGCCCATCGCACCCGCC
>JBCCJK010000002.1 GCA_039027815.1 Verrucomicrobiota bacterium | reverse complement strand
GGTAGAATGGCCGAGTGGATTTCGGGCCAGACCAAGGCGCGACGAGGGCGCGGTGCAGGCACCGTAACCGAGGAGCAACGCAGGGCTGGCTCGAAAGACACCGGCTCTCCCTTCCACGCGCTTCAGCGCCTCTTCCCCACAACACCTTCCCTCCATTCTTCCAGTCAATTCTGGAGGTTGGTCTTACTTCTGCGGCGGACGAGTGCTCCACCCAGAAGCTGCGTCACTTTGTCGGGTAATCTTGTCGCAGAAAGCTCTCTCAATGCGCCATTTGGACGCAAGTTTTCGAAGGTCGTTTAGGACAGCAGAGGCTGAATTTTGACTCATACAGCTCATAATCAATGAGTTATATAATGCAATTCATCCTCGGTATGTCTTTTGCAGCTAGAATGGCATCGGCTAAAAACAGTCGAATTTCATTCCAAACCAACCACTAAGAAAAAACCATGACCTTCCTCAGAAACTACTCTTATCCCCTAAACAGCTTCGCTTCGCTCGACCGTTTTTTTGGTCGCAGCTTTCCCGAGCTTGGCTTCACCAATCCTCCTGTCAACAGCCGCGCGCTTTTGGCGACGAACGTTTACGAAGACGACCACTCCTTCCACGTCCGCGTGGAGGTGCCGGGAGCCAAAAAGGACCAAATCGATCTTCAGCTTGAAGACGAAAAGCTCGCCATCGCTTACGCAGGCAAGACGGGCCAGGAGAATGCCAAACGCGAAGTGCGCCACCGCCGCACCGTGGCTCTCCCCGGAGTGAATCCGACCGGGGAAATCAAAGCCCAACTCGAAAACGGAATCCTGACCGTCACCCTGCCCAAAACAGAAGAAGCCAAGCCAAGACAAATCCAAATCAGCTAACTCACCCTCTACTTAGAAATCGATCACCATGAACCAAAACCAAGAACAACTCGTCACGACCCAATCCGTCTGCGACCCCACTCCTGCCCCATCGACCGCCCCCCGCGCCACTCGCCGGCCGCACTACACCGTCCGCGAGAGCGAAGGGGCTTACGAGGTAGGGGTCGCCCTCCCAGGAGTGACCAAGGAGGACGTGCGCGTCTCCTTCGAGGACCAGCAACTCGTTCTCGCAGCCAAGTGGAAAAACGAAACTCCAGACAACTGGAAGCCGCTTTACCGGGAACTGTCTGAGGCGGACTACCGACTCGTGCTCGACATCCAGTTCGAAGTCGACGCCGAGGGCATCTCCGCCCGCATGGAAGAGGGCATCCTCAGCCTGCGCCTTCCCCTGGCTGAATCGGCCAAGCCGAAAACCATCGCCATCCACTGACAGCGCGCTGGACGCAAAGGGCGGCGGCTCTGGAAAGAGTCGCCGCTTTTTTTGGGGGGGCCTTCTTTCTCAGGAAGCCTTGCCCGAAGACTCGCCACCCTCTCCCTCGTCCTCGGAAGCGCTCTTGGAGTGGCTTCCCATCCCCAGGGCAGGCACGATCTTGCGGGCCAGTTTTTTGAAGCCGACGTCCGTTTCTTCCACCCGCTCCTCTCCCTCGGCCAAAGCCCGCTCCCAAGCCGTTCCGAAGCCCGGGGCCTTCTCGTTCATGAGGCGGATGGCTCGCTCGTAAACCTGCAACTGGCGCAACTCCCCCCGACCCGGCTTCTGCTGGTAGGTGGCCAGTGTCACGCGCAGGTTTTCGTTCTGCTCCCTCAGCTGTTCGAGATCGCGATCCGTCTTTTCATTCCCCCGCGCATTGATTTTGAGCTGGGTGTTGAGGTGGGATTGGAGTTCGCTCGCCTCTTTCTCCAGCCGCTTCATTTCCCTCTTGAGAAAGCCCTTTTGGGTCAGCGAGGACTTCCAGACAAAAATCATCCCCGCGAGACCGAGCGCCAAGCCCCAGACAAAGGGCTCCTTTAAAAGATTCCAAAATGTTTCCATGTTTCTCAGTTACGAAGTGCCGGGAAGTCTTCGATCAGACAGACCTGGCTCGCAAACTCATTTCTGCTCCGCCCTTGGCAACCTCTGGCAAGAAGCGAAAGAGAGGTCCGAGTTTGTGGACCCCCTAAAACTGCGCCAGGTCTTACCGATGAACTACTGGCTCATGAAAAGCGAACCGGATGTCTTCTCGCTCCAAGATTTGGCCCGAGTCGGGCAGGAACCTTGGGACGGCATTCGCAACTACCAAGCTCGCAACTTCATGCGTGATGAAATGAAACCGGGCGACCTGGCGCTCTTTTACCATTCCAACACCAAACCTCCGGGCGTGGCTGGGGTGGCCAGAATTGCCAGCACCGCCTACCCCGATGCCACCCAGTTCGATCCGGCCTCGCCTTACTTCGACCTCAAGTCCAAGCGGGAGGCCCCGCGTTGGATTTTGGTGGACGTCGCCTTCGTGGCCGAGTTTCCCCACTACTTGCCCCTCGAAGAGATGAAAGAAGATCCCGCCCTGGAAGACCTGCTCATTCTCCGAAAGGGAAATCGTCTCTCCATCACCCCGGTCGAGGCGAAAGACTTCCAGCGTGTCTGCCGACTCGGCGGATTGAAAAAGCTGCCGAAGTAAAGGCGCCTATGCTACCGTAAAACCGTGAAGGGATATCGCCCCAGCATCCAACGTCTCCAAGAGGAATTCGCCACTCATCTAGCTCGCCAGCGAATGTTGGACCGCATCCGCCAGGGGAGACCCCGCCGAAGGGTTGGGATCGATCTCGACAACAGCGAGCCGTGGCCCCGAAGCGCTGACTCTTTGGCGGGCGATTGGGAGATTGCCAGCAAAATCAACGAATCCGTAAAGGAATGGGGACCGAAGCCGATCAGTTCATCCGGAAACTAGCCACAAAGCATCGCGTAATGGCGTTGGGGGGACTGGCCGTGATTGCTCATGGTTTTTCCCGAAGAACTTGGGATGCTGACATTTGGCTCGAGCCTATGGAATCGGCGGAAAGCTGGGCAGCGGCACTCGTTCGCCATTGTGATGAGCATGGCGGACTCACCCTTCACCGGCTTCCTGGTTGGGTGAAAGTGGCAGGAGAGGAAGTCACGCAGGCTGTGCGAGAAACCCGCTTGATTCGGATTCTTGGGTTGGATTGTCCTTTGGATGTTTTCCGGCAACCAAACGAAGTTGAGCTAACACGCTTTGACGAATTTGCTGATCGAGGCAGAACCCGGGAGGACGGGACGATTTTGCCTGCACCGCTGGACCTTCTTGAAACCAAATTGAATACCGGACGCGAAAAGGACCAACAGGATCTGTTTTACTTGGAAGATCTCACTCGGCGGGACTACTCCATTCGCTTACCGAAATCCACCCTCGCCGAAGCCGAAGAACTGCTGGATCGCTTCTCAGATTGGAAGGTCCTGCGTTCGGCCCTCAGCAACCCCCGGCCCGAGGTGCAAACGCTGGCGCGAACCCAGTTGCAAGAGTTTGCGGAAGCGGGGGATCCCTTTTCGAAAGCTATCTTAGAGGGGAGGAAAATCCCCTACGACCCATAATACCAAGCTGCAGAATTGGCTGGTAGAATGGCCGAGTGGATTTCGGGCCAGACCAAGGCGCGACGAGGGCGCGGTGCAGGCACCTTAACCGAGGAGCAACGCTGGGCTGGCTCGAAAGACACCGGCTCTCCCTTCCCCGCGCTTCAGCGCCTCTTCCCCACTCCACCTTCTCTCCATTCTACCAGTGAATTCTGGAGGTTGGTATAAGCACAAAAAACGGCGGCCCGTTCAGGCCGCCGTTTTGGTTCCAGAGAATTGGAAATCTCTCTCAATCCTCGGAACTCAAATTGAATCTCTCATAGACGGTCTGCGCGTCTTCGCTTGGCTTGATCTGGACCACCACCGGCAAATCATCGCCTTCGGGGACCGTCCCCGTGCTGATGAGGCTGGAGCCCTCTTGGGCAAAGCGCAGGGTGGTGGGCGCCTTGCGGTCGCCCGTGATGACGCTCACTTGGAGACCCTCAGGCACCGAAACCACTCCCCCCTCCTCGTTCACAAAGGTCAGTTGGACCTTGCGCTCCTCGGTCAGGAAAAACTCCACATGGGGATCCACTCCATGGAGAATCTTGCCCCCATTGGGACCCACAATCTCATCGTGGGAATGGTCGTGCCCATGATCGTGGGTCGCGGTGGTCTCTTTTTTCGGCTTGGGAGCGCGGCAGCCGCAAGGGCCACAGGCGATGGCCGAGAGCGGAATGGCAGAAAGGAGAGTCAGGGTGAGGATGGTTCGTTTCATATCGGTCTGGTTTGGATGGATTCTGATTCTAGGATAAGGGTGAAAGAAGACGAGGTTCATTCCTTCTTTCTTCAGAAGAAGTGACCGCTCCGCCGACGCAAGGCCGCCCGAGAGGACTTTTCGAAGAAAGCGAAAAAGAGCGAAGGCGTCACGATCAAGCCGAGCAAGGTGGAAGAGAGCAAGCCGCCCACGATTACGACTGCCACCGGCTGCAAGATTTCCTTCCCAGGGTCTTCCGAAGCCAAGAGCATGGGCATGAGAGCAAAGCCAGCCGAGAGCGCCGTCATGAGAACCGGAACCAGCCGCTCGAGCGTCCCCCTCTCCACCATCTCCCGGCCAAAAGACTCCCCTTCTTGCTGCATCAGATGCAGGTAGTGAGAAAGCAGCATGATATTGTTGCGGGCCGAAATTCCGGCGATCGCAATGAAACCGACCAAAGTGGCAATGCTCACGTTGTTGAGCATCTGCTGGGTCAAAACAATGGCCCCCACCAGCGAGACCGGAAGGATCGTCAACACCAGCAAGGCCAAGGGCAGGCTGCGGAAATAGCTTGAAAGAAGCAGCACGATCACCAGCAAAACCGCTCCCGACGTCCAGAAAATGGTCTGCGAAGCTTCCTGCTGTGCTTGGTATTCCCCTTCGAACGAGATGGCGTAGCCCTCGGGCAAATCCACCTCCCGCAGAACGGCCGCCTGCAGCTCCTCGACGGCTTCCGTCAGATTTTCCCTCAAGGGATTGATGGAAACGACAAACCGCCTCCGAGTGTTCTCCCGCAGAATGGTGTTGGGACCACTGGCGGGGCGCAAATTCGCGACCGCCGAGAGGGGCACTTGCTGGCCACTGAGGGTATCGATGTAAAGCTCCTCCAGTCTTTCCGGATTTTCCCGCCAGGCCGGGGCCAAGCGAACCACCAGGTCATAGACGCGCGCGCCCTCATACATCTCGCTCACCACTTCTCCGCCCAGGAGGGTCGCCAACTGGGCATTGAGCTCCCCAGGCTGGACGCCGTAGGCGAGCGCTCGATCTCGATCCACCTCAATCCTGAGCTGGGGAACAGGCGCTTGCTGCTCGGTGCGCGCCTCCTCCAACCCGGGAATCGCTCTCGCCACCCCCGCGATCTCCTCGCCCAGGCGACGCAGCTCCCGCAGCTCTGGCCCAAAGATCTTGATCGCCACCTTGGCGGAGACCCCGCTCAGCATGTGTCCGATCCGATCGGCCAAGGGTCCGCTCAGCGCACTGAAGGTCCCGGGGAGGCCCCGCATGGTCTCGCGCACCGCCTCCACCACCTCCCCTCGCTCCGAAGTGCTGAGATCCTGGAACTCGATGTCAAATTCGACCGTGGAAACCGGCACTACATGATCGCCTCGCTCCGCCCGGCCCACTCGGTAGCCGAGGCTTTTGACGCCCTCGATCTGCAGGACCAGCTCGGTCGCCCTCTGCGCCATCTCGGTCGTCGTCTTAAGCGAAGTCCCCGGCGCCATGGTCGTGGCCACCACCAGCGATGGCTCCCGAAAAGGAGGCAGGAAATTCCCGCCCATCTTCGCATACAGCCACCCGCTCCCGACCAGCAAGAAAAGGGTCGCCACCAACACCACCCACGGCTGGGCCAAGGCCAGCCGGAGACCCGTTCGGCGAAAGCCCTCCTTCAGCCAGCGAACAAAGAAGGTATCCGCCCGACCGCTTCCCGGCTTGGGATGAAGGAACAGCGAGCTCAAAACCGGAATCACGGTCAGGGAAACCAAGAAGGATGCCGCCATGCTGGTGATGGTGGCCAGGGCAATCGGCGTGAAGAGCCGGCCCTCCACCCCGCTTAAAGAAAGCAGCGGCAGGAACACCAGAATGATCAGAACCGTCGCATAAAAAATCGACGAGCGGACCTCGGCGGAAGCGCGGGCAATCACCTCCAAGCGCGGGAGCGGCTCTTCTTTGGCCGCATTCTCCCGGAGTCTTCGAAAGACGTTTTCCACGTCCACGATGGCATCGTCCACCACCATCCCGATGGCGACTGCCAAGCCCCCTAAGGTCATGGAATTGACCCCGATCTCCATGAGGTCAAACACCACCACCGCAATCGCCAAAGAGAGCGGAATGGCCGTCAAGGTGATGGCCGTGACGCGGATGTTCAGCAGAAAGAGCAGCAGGACCAAGGCCACCATGAGAGCCCCATCGCGAAGGGCTTCCTCCAAATTGCCGATCGCGATCTGGATGTAGTCGGCCTGACGATAGAGCGTCAGCAATTCCAAGCCCTCCGGCAAGCCCGCTTGCAGCTCCTCCAGGGCCGTCTCGACCTCTCCGGTCAGAGCCAAGGTATCGTAACCGGGCGATTTCCGAACACTCAGAATCACTCCCAGACTCCCCTCCTCCCCCGCCAGGCCCATGCCCGCATCCCCCCGCATGGGAGCCACATCCCAAACCACCTCAGCCACATCCTCGATCGTGATGGGACGATCCCGCACATGCGCCACGGTCGTGCGGCCGATCTTCCCGAGGTCGGTCGTCATCCCAAGATTGCGCACCATGATCTCCTGCGAGCCCTCCACCAAAAACCCCCCGGTGGAATTGCGGACCGCCTTGGCAGCCGCCGCTCGCACTTACTCAAAGGTCACCCCATGCACCCGCATCTGATTGGGATCCGGCTGCACTTGGACTTGCTGGATGCCTCCGCCCATGGCCAGCACTTCGGCAATGCCGGGGATGGACTGGAGGCGACGCGCCACCGTCCAGTCCGCCAGCACCCGCTGCTCTCGTAAAGGCATCTGGCCCGCGCGATCTCGCAGCCCCACCAGCAGGATGTCCCCCATCAGGGAAGTGGCCGGCGTCATGTAGGGCGTGAGACCCTCGGGCAAATGCTCCCCCGCGCTCACGAGACGCTCCTGCACAAACTGGCGCGCTTGGTAGAGATCGGTTCCCCAATCGAATTCGATGAAAACCAGAGAAAGGGCGATGTCATTGGTCGACCGCAAACGGTCCACCCCGGTCACCCCCATGAGCGCGTTCTCCAAAGGCACCGTGATGAGCTGCTCCACCTCCTCGGGGGCATAGCCGGGCGCCTCGGTCAGGAGCGTCACGGTCGGCTTGGTCAAATCCGGAAGCACGTCCACCGGCAGCTCGACCGCCGTCTTCGCGCCCCAAAGCAGAAGCGCCAAGGCCAGCCCGAGGACGAGCGCCCGCTGCGCCAGAGAAAAGCGAATTAGCCGATCCAACATCCTCTCAGGGCCGACTGCCGGCCAGTTGTTGCGCCAAAAAGACCGCCACCAGCGTCGCCAAAAGGCTGTAGCCCACCAGCCAAGGAAAGAGCGCCCCCGCCCAGCCGGACTCCTCCGCTCGTTCCTCTGGCGCGGTCGATTCCACCGCCTTCTCGGCCTCCGCCATCTCGGAGCCATCCTCGGCGTGCTCATGCCCATGGGCCGCGTCGAGAGCCTCCTTCAGTGACATCCCCCCCGCCCCGGCAAAGCCCAGCGCGTAGCCCCCCTTCACCACCACCATATCTCCCGGGAAGACCCCTTCCAGGATCTCGACCTGCTCTCCGTTTCGTCGCCCCACCCGCACCGGCGTCCGGTGGTAGGCCGTCGGCAAATCATAGTCGGGAATCCAGAGATGCCGATCGGTCTCATCCCCTTGCAGGGCCGATTCCGGCACCACAAAGACCCCCCCGTGGGTGCGCAGGACCGCATGGAACTCCACCCGCATGCCCGGCCGCAATCGACCTCCCGGATTCTCCACCTCGTAGATGGCATCCAAGGTCCCTGCATCCCGATCGGCTTGGGTGCCAAAACGCAGCAGCGTCCCCGAAAGGGACTCCTCGCCCAAAGCGGGCACCCGGATGTGCGCCTGGCTCCCCAGCTTCAAGCTGCCCGCCGCATGCTCCGGAATCCGGGCAATGGCCCAGACCCTCGACAAATCTTGAATCGTGAGCAGCTCCTTGCTCGGCTCCACCGGATCGCCCACCCGCAGCTCGGTCGAAGTGACCAAGCCGCTCAGAGGCGCCGCCAGCGAAACCTGCGGAGGGGGGTCACCGGGCTGGCGGCTCTCGATCCAGAAAATCTCCTGCCCCGCCTCCACCTCATCGCCCTCAAAGGCGGCCATGCGGAGGACTCGACCGGGAATGCGACTGCTCAAGACCGCCTGGTTCTGCGGCTTGGCCTCAATGCGGCCCACAGCAAAGACCGTCTCCTCAAAATCCCCGATCTCCACCACCTCCGTCTCGATCGCCAAATTGCTCGCTTGGGTCGGGGTCAGAATCACGTCGGGGACGGCCGCCAAAGGGGCCGCCCACCCTAGGAAGAAAAGAACTCGTTTCATAGAAGATCAGGGAAGAAGAAAGACTGCACGAGGGCATGATGGCGGCCGGAAAGGCGATCGAACTCCACCTTGGCCTCGGCAGCGGCCACCTCGTGCTCGTGCGCCACTAGGACCAGGTCCAGATCCTCTCTCTGAAAGCGAAGAAACTCCGCCAAAGAAAGGCGCCCATCTTCCAGAGAAGACTCCGCCAGCGCCAAGTGCTCTTTAGAAAGACGCAAAAGCGCTTGGAATTCGGCCAAGGCCTTGACCGCGGTATGCAGTCGCGCATGAGCCAGAGAAGCCCGGCTCACCAGGATGGCCGTCTCGGCCTTCCACTCCCACTCAGCCGCTTGGAGCGCCGCCCGGCGGGCCTGCAACTCGCCCTCCCGGAGATTCCAGAGAGGCAAAGGAGCCGTCAGACCGAGCGTGAGAGAGCCAGTCCGCTCGGTCCGATCCGCCCCATCCACCTGCCGCGCCCGCAAAACGCCAGCCCGCAGCTCCACCTCTTGCCAACGCGCTGCGTCCTCCAAGGCCAGCTTCGCCGCGGCCACCCGCACCTTCAGCGCGGCCGCAGCGAAGCCGGGAAGTCGCTCCAGCAGCTCCGCTTACTCAGGGAGAGCGGGGAGCGAAGGATCCCCATGGGGCGGTGAAGTCAGCAACACCGAATCCCCAGGCGGACGGCCTACCAAGATCGCCAAGGCTTGTCCCGCCTGCTCCCGTTCCGCCTCGGTCTCCCGGAGTTCGATCCGCAGGCGACCCGCCTCAATGGCAGCCTTGCGAGCGTCCAGCACCGAAGCCTCTCCCCGGGCGGAAGCGTTTTCCGTAAAAGCCGTCAAGTTTTCCGCCACCTCCAGCGCCGTGCGAAACTGCGCCGCGTGGTGGATCAGATCCCCTTGGAGGGCGGCGTTTTCATCGATTTCCCGCAGGAGATCCAGCGCCTTGCTAACCAGCTCGATGCGCGCCCTCTCGATGTCCAAAAGAGACACCTCCCGCTCCCTCCGCAAGCGATCCGCCAGCGGGAAGGAATGCGCCAAGCCCAGCTCCCATTCGCCACTGCCGCGATCCGGTTGAAAAACATCTCCCTCCCAACGGGCCAGAAGCGAAGGATTGGAAAGACGACCCGCGTCCCGCAGGCGGGCCTGCGCCACCGCCACCGCAAGCCGGGCCGCTTGCAAATGGGGATGCTGTCGCAGGGCTTCGCGCCGGAGCTGGGAAAGGGTTTCCGCGCTCGAAAGCGTCGCTAGAAGAAGGGAGAAAAGGATTCCCCCAAGTTTGAAGATCATGATGGGTAGGAGAGAACACAGGTGGTTCTTGCCGGCACGGACCTCGTCGATCCCTGACAAAACAAGCCCGCTTTCAACAACGCCGCACCACCGAGCCCATCCCAGGAAGTCGTCCCGGTGGCCCCAAGCCTCCACCGGGTCGAGCGGCCGGGATCGCCTCCCCCATCGGCCACCCTTCTTTCACTCCCCAGACCGGCCTCTCCGCTTCCAAAAGACTAGGTAGGAGCGGGCCCTGCGAGCCCACCTGTGGGAGATCTCCCAAATCGAGAAAAAACTCGGAACAAGGATCGGGAGCGATCTCGCCTCGCGACGCCTCTCCCTCGCAACAAGCAGACGGCTCATGATGGTGCTCATGCGCCAAGTGGATGCCCTCAGAAGAAACACACAGCAGGAGCGGGCGAGCCGCGACCGCTCCCAAGAGCAGCGCCATCCCAAGGGCCAGGGCCGAGCGGAGGAGCGAGAACATCACCCGGTTAGCTGTAGGCGGGATCAGAAGGGAGGCAAGGCCTTTAGGACCGACGCCTTCTCCTGGCCGGGAGGGCGGATCGAAAATCTGAGTTGCTAGCCAGCACTCTTCGTGAGAACACCGCTCATCGCTGATCTCACTCGCCAAGTCATCAACGCTCTCTCTCAAGCTGGCTGGTCCTTCTCCTTGGTCAAAGAGCACGTCCTCGAAGCAGGCTTCGAAGGACACCACTCCCGCTACCAAGTCCACGTCCAGACCTTCCCTGAGATCGGGGCCGTCTCCGCGGTCGCGGAGGGCTCGCAAAGCTTTCCCGTGAACAAGCGACCCGCCCTCGCCGAATTGATTTTGCGGACCAATCAGCAGCTGACAGTGGGCAACTTCGAACTGCTCTGGGACCAAGGTCTTCCCCTCTTTCGTGCCACCAACCTCTTCCCCGCCCACGGCCCCTTCGATCCCGCCATCCTAACCAGCCTCGTCCACACCTCCGTCACCGAAATGGATCGGCTGGCCCCCTACCTCACCGTCTTGGCGCAGACCCCGGCGGAGCGACTGCATGCGCTGAGCGTGAAAGGCCTCCTGCAACGCGAAGACCTCTTGCCGGATTGGGTCAAAGTCGAAGACCCCGAAACCCGCTCCTCATAAGAAGTGCAATCCCGCAGCCCTCGAAACGAACTGCGGGATCACGATTTCCCCCCCAATAGACTTGGGACTTCGTTTATACCCGAAATGGCCGTTCCAAGGCAAGCCGAATCCCCTCCGGCGGAATGATTTTGCAGAAAGGCCAGAGGGCCTCCGGAACCAGCCCCAGGCCCCGGTTCGCCATCCTGGCCGCTCTGATACCAAGCTGCAGAATTGGCTGGTAGAATGGCCGAGTGGATTTCGGGCCAGACCAAGGCGCGACGAGGGCGCGGTGCTAGCACCGTAACCGAGAAGCAACGCAGGGCTGGCTCGAAAGACACCGGCTCTCCCTTCCCCGCGCTTCAGCGCCTCTTCCCCACAACACCTCCCCTCCATTCTACCAGTGAATTCTGGAGCTTGGTATTAGCCCCGCCTTCCAAAAAGCATGACCAAGCCGGTCAGGATCAGAAAAATCGCAAAGACCCGGGTGAGGGTCTGGTCTTGCAGCCCTTTCATCCAATCGGCCGCAAACCAGGCCACGACCGCCGCGCCCAGGGCAGCCCCGATCCAGATTTGCCAATCGACCAAGCCATTTCGATGATTTTGGAGCGTGGCCGTCACGGCGATCGGCAAAATGATGGCCAGCGAGGTGCCGACGGCTCGATGCGGCTCCATCCCGAGCCCGTAGACAAAGGCCGGCACCATGAGAATGCCCCCACCCACCCCACACAGCGCCCCGATCAAGCCGGCCACCCCTCCCAAAAGCAGGGCCAGGACGAAGGTCTTCATGCGGCGCGGCGTTTCCGTATCGGGTTCGCGATGCCCACCAGCAAACGGGAAAGCAGGTGCTTGGGATCGTGGCTGGTCGTGACCAAGAGACGATTGGTCTCCGCGCAGGCGATCAAAGCTTCCTTCAACTCGTCGACCGTGAACCGCTCGGCATCGCGGGCCGCGAAGAAAAGCGGGTAGCCATGGATGGCCCCATTCTTTGTCTTGGGGAGATGGGCCGTGGCCGCCTCAGGAAGCTTCTTGAGCGCGGCCAAAAACTGCGGGGCCCGCTGGATCGGCAAAGCGTGTTTGTCTAACAAATCGCGGGCCAGCAAGAGACTCCGGACCTTGGGCACCACCCCGGCCAAAAGCAGGGAAATGGCACTCTCTCCCTGCTCCAGCAGCTCGTCGAGAAGGGCCAAGGCCTCCGCCGCCTCCCGCCGAGCCAAGGCCGCTCCCAGATCGAAGATCACCCCCTCCCGGCCGCTCGCCACGATGGCGCGGATGGCCTCGCGGCTCACCTGCCGCTCCTCGCCCAAAAAGAGATCCAGCTTCTCCAGCTCACTCTGAATTTGGCGCGTCTTCTCGCCCACGATGGCCACGAAATACTCCAAAACCGGCGCCGAGAATTCCAGGCCAAGAGCCTCCGCCCGCGCTGCCACCTGCGTCATGACTTCCTCCATCCACTGGCCCCGGCTAGTGTCCGGCAAATCGAAAACACGCAGCTCCCCCTCCTTCTGCCACCGCTTGTAAAAGACCCGCCGTTTATCAATCCCATCGGCGCTGATCACAAAGTGGATCTCCCCAGGCAAGCCAGCTTCCAAGACCTCCAGCAGCGCCTGCTGCCCCTCCTGCGAGGGATGGGAACGAGCCGTCACCGAATCTCCCAGAAAATTGGCATTCTTGAGCCAAACGACTTTCCCCTGCCCGAAGAAAGGCAACGTCTGAAGAGCCTCGATCACCCGATAGCAAATCTCCCCAGCCGCCTCCGCGTTCTCGGCATTCCCATCCACCACCTCCACCCCAAAGTCCCCGGCCCCGGCCGGCGTCAGCTCCTTGACCAGCCGGGCCGCCGCCTCCCGGACTTGGGCGTCATCGCTCCCCGTCAGGAGATGAAGATTGGAAGAACCCGCCATAGATCCCTCCCACTCAAGAGCAGCCACCGGGGGGCTCAAGAAGCATTCTTTGGTTTTTGATTGTTTCGAATTCAGGAAACATTTATAATTTCCATAGTGAAGACGCCTCCTTCCAAGTTCTCGTTTGCCAACCTCTCGGGGTTGACCGGTATGCTGGTGGGCGGGATCGTCTTGCTGCTGGTTCTCTTTCACGAGCCCAAAGTCGAGGAGCGGATCTCGCCCGACCTCTCCATCCTGCTGCCATCTAGCCCGCCGGCAGCGGAAGACCTGGCCCTGCCCGAGCCCGAAGTGGAACGGGTCGTGGACCTGCGTCAGCAGCGCCGGGAAATCCAGCGGGAAATCGAGCGAGCGTCGGAGACCTTGCCGAGGCGACCGCAAATGGCCCAGATCCAGAAGCTAGACAACCCCTGGAAAGCCGCCTTCGCCACCCGCGCCCTCATCGACGAAGTCACCCACAACCTCAACAGCGTGGCCAACGTCGAGCAGGCCATCGAATACGTTGGGCTGGTGGCCGATCGCATCGACGAATTCGCCGCGCTCCAAAGACGGACGGCCGAGCTGACCGAATCGCTCGATCGCGAAGAGCGCCTGGCGGTGGCCGAGATCGTCAAACCGAGCATGCTCAGCCTCCGGAATGCGCTCCAGCACGCCAGCCAGGCCAATCCAGCCATCTTCGCAGTCGTGAACGAACCGATCGAAGACCTCATCACCGACCCCGTCACCAGCCGGACCGCCACCGGACGCCTCCCGCAGCTCAGCCCCACTCGCTACAACTAATACCAAGCTGCAGAATTGGCTGGTAGAATGGCCGAGTGGATTTCGGGCCAGACCAAGGCGCGACGAGGGCGCGGTGCAGGCACCGTAACCGAGGAGCAACCCAGGGCTGGCTCGAAAGACACCGGCTCTCCCTTCCCCGCGCTTCAGTGCCTCTTCCCCACAACACCTTCCCTCCATTCTACCAGTGAATTCTGGAGGTTGGTATAAGGAGCGCAGGCGCTGCGTCCCGCCAACGCAGCCCTCTCGCCCCCCTCACGGCTTGCGCAGGCGCAGCCGACGGAGGGACTTCCCCTGCCCTTCCCACAGCTCCTGAAAATCCGTCTTCGCGTAAAAAAACGCCTCGGATGGCCAAGCGAGTCGCTCCAGAAAAGAACAGTCTTCCAGCACCTCCTCCGCCCACTCGAAGTAGCCGAGGTGGTCCGTCTTGAAACAAAACTCCCCGCCCGGTTTCAGGACCGCCGCCACCGAGCGGAGGAAAGCCAGTTGGAAGAGCCTCCGCTTGTGGTGCTTGGCCTTGGGCCAGGGGTCAGGGCAGAGCAAGTGCAGGCGGTTGACCGAAGCCCTCGGCAGCAGCCACTCAATGGCATAAGCGCTCTCCAATCGCAGCACCTTCACATTCTGGAGACCGGCCCGTTCCGCTTTTCGGCTGACTTTGCGCACTCGCCCCAAAAGACGCTCCACGCCCAGAAAATTCCTCTCGGGAAACTGCGCCCCCATACGCTCGAGAAAGCGGCCGTCCCCACAGCCGAGGTCCACCTCCAAGAACGCCTCCGGTCGCTCCGGAAAGATCTCCTCCACCGTGGCCCGCCGGAAGTAATCCTGCGGCAGCCACTCCTGCGCCTCGGAGGCGCGGGGGGGCGGGCCTTCTTCCCTCGGAGCGGGCTCAGTTGACACTGGCTTCCTGGGGCACCGGCGGGTCCATCCATTTGCCGTGCTCGCTGATGAGGTCCTTCAAGCGATCGACCGCTTCCTCCTCCGGGATATTGAACTTCACCGCCTCTTTCCCGACGTAGAGATTGATCTTGCCCGGCGCGCCCCCCACGTAGCCGAAATCGGCGTCCGCCATCTCCCCCGGTCCATTCACGATGCAACCCATGACCGCGATCCGGACCCCCTTGAGGTGACCCGTGGCTTCCCGGATTTTTTGGGTCGTGCTCTGGAGATTGAAAAGCGTGCGGCCGCAGCTGGGGCAGGCCACATAGTCCGTCTTGAAAATGCGCGCCCCGGCCGCTTGCAGGATGTTGTAGGCGATTCGCAGGCTCTGCCCCGGCGCCTCCTCGCCCCGCACCACCACGGCATCTCCCACGCCATCGCATAAGAGCGACCCCACATTCACGCTCGCGTGCAAGAGCGAGGTCACGAAATCCTGGCTGGAGGGCTCCGGGCTGAGCGTGTCTTTCAGCAAAATGGGATGCCGGGGGTGCACCCGACTGGCCAGCAGGCGAAACGCCGGGAGAATCGCCAAATCCGTTCCATCGGCCACCGTGATCAGACGCGGCTGCCGGCTCTCATTGATGGCGGCCACCGCTTCCTCCTCCATCGGGTCAATCGCCAGCACCTCGTGCGACTCCAAAATCCCTTCCGGCTTGAAGTCCCCCATCCGATCCAACTTGTGCGCGACCGCGTCCCATCGCCGCTGGTCGGTGAACACGCCAATCTGCGCCCCCCCTCCCACGCGCAGGCCCTCCACCTCGACCGCTTCGCTGGCCCGCTTCTCAAACCGAAAAGGATCCACCGGGTAGTCCGCCTCCAAAGGCGTCTGCGCGCGTTGTCCATAGCTCTGGACCCAGGCCACCAACTTCCGGGCCACGGGGATCTCGTAGATGGCATCCTCCGTCAGGGAAACCCGCAAGGTATCCCCCAAGCCATCGGCCAGCAGGGAACCGATCCCAATCGCGCTCTTGATGCGGCCGTCCTCCCCATCGCCCGCCTCAGTCACCCCCAAGTGAAGCGGGTAATTCCAGTCCGGACCCTGGGCCTCGAGCGTGGCCACCAAGAGACGGTAGGCCTCCACCATGACCTTGGGATTGCTCGCCTTCATGCTGAAGACGAAGTCGTGGAAATCGTGCTGGCGGGCGATCCGAGCGAACTCGAGCGCGCTCTCGACCATCCCATGAGGCGTGTCGCCGTAGCGGTTCAGGATGCGATCGCTGAGCGAGCCGTGGTTGGTCCCAATCCGGATGGCCACTCCCCGTTCCTTGCATTTGAGCACCAAGGGCGTGAACTTTTTCTCGATCCGCTCCAGCTCTGCCTGGTATTCCTCATCCGTGTACTCCAGGACGGCGAACTTTTTGGAATCGGCGTAATTCCCGGGATTGACCCGCACTTTGTCGACCCAGTTGGCGGCCTCCAGCGCGGCGTCCGGCTTGAAATGGATATCGGCCACCACCGGCACCGAGCAGCCCTCCGCTCGCAGGGCGTCCACGATGTTCTGGAGGTTGGCGGCATGCCTTCTGGCTGGAGCCGTGATCCGCACGATCTCACAACCCGCTTCCGCCAACCCCAGCGCCTCCGTGACACAGGCCTCCGTGTCCAAGGTGTCACTGGTGAGCATGGACTGCACCCGAATGGGATTGTCCCCCCCCAAGCCCACCTCTCCCACGCGCACCTCGCGCGTCCGCCGACGCTGGTAGCGAAAAAGATCGGTGCAGTAAGGATGGTGGCTCACGAGGAAAGAAGGAGAAGCAAGACAGGGGCCCGCTCAAGGGGCCGTCTCCGGCTCGGGAAAAGTGATGGTGGTTTCCCCGCCCCCGCCTCGGAAAATCCCTAGATCCTGCACGTCAAAAAAGGTCACATAAAACATGAAGCCAAACAACATCAGGGCGCACCCAGTCTGCACGATCTCGAGAAAGCGCAAATTGATGGCCCGTTTGGTAATCATCTCATAAAGCGACATCGTGATGTGCCCTCCATCCAAGACCGGGAAGGGCAGCAGATTCATGAGAGCGAGGTTGATATTCAGCACCACGCTGAACCACAGCACCAAGCGCCAGCCATCCTCCTGCTGGAACAGGCGATAAAAAATGTTTCCGATGGCGATCGGCCCCCCCAGGTGCTGCACCGAAATATTGTTGTTGCTGGAAAAGAGCCCGCCGATCATGCGCCCCATCATGGTGAAAGAGTCCGCCACCATGACAGCCGGATTTTGATGGACGACCCGGGTTTCCGCCTGCAGCCGTTCCCATTGGATGCCGATCATGGGAGGCGGTTCTTCCTCCGGGGCGGGCGAAACTTGGGGCACGACCGGCGTCACCGAAACCGAAAGGACCTCACTGCCCCGCCTGACCTGCAAGTCGAGCGCCTCTTCCGGGGATTCCCGGATCAGATTGGCGAGCGAGAGGGCGCTCAAGATCGCTTGCCCGTTGGCGCCCACGATCTCATCTCCAGGACGCAGGCCAGCCAGCTCGGCCGGACCATTCTTCATAATCTCCCTGATCTTGGTCTCCGTAATGGGCCCCAGCCCGACTTGCCGGATTCCCGCGCGTTGGTAGATCGCCTTGTCCTCGGTTTTCCAGCCGGAAAGGATGGTCAGGGTCTCCTCGCCCCGCTGGACTTGGAACTCAATGGTCTCTCCTTCGCTGAAGGCGATCCGTTCGATCACACTGTCCAAAAGCCCGGACCAACTCCGGATCTCGGTGCCGTTGATACGGAGGATCTCATCGCCCGGTAAAAGCCCCGCCTCCTCCGCGGGCGAATCCGTGTCGACGAACCCAATGGTGGTGGCACCCGGCACCTCCACCGGCCGACCCACGGCCCACACCAGAACCGCGCAGACACAAGCCAGCAGGAAACTGAAAAGCGGGCCAGCAAAGGCTACTATGATTTTATCGATCGGCTTGATGGGCGGCAGGTCTTGGTATTCCGATTTCCCCTCAAAGGTCTCCATCGGTGCCATCTGAGGCAGGGCCACAAAGCCCCCCGCCGGGATGCTTCCCAGGCCCCACTGGACCCCGTTGATGGTTTTCTTCCAGATCGGCTTCCCAAACCAGATCTGGAATTTCTCCACCCGCAGGCCTCTCCAGCGGGCCGCCCAATAGTGACCCAGCTCATGAACCACGATCATGAGATTGAAGACCAGCAGCACCAACACCAGGATGCCAAGGCCTTGGAAAAGAGAGAGAAGGACACTCACGGTATCAACTATACAAACTACGCCCAGAGGCGCAATGGCCGGTCTCTTTGGGGGAATTTTGTTGCTGGCGGGAAGCTCTCTTGAGAAAATTGCGTTCCCCCCTCTCACACGCTCCCGCCCCCATGACCCTCCGCCCCCTCTTTCTCTTCAGCCTGCTCCTCGGGACCTGGGGCAGCGGTGGGAAGGCGGGGGCCGACTACTTGGACGAGATCGGCTTCACCGAATTGCAGGAGCAACTGGGCGACGCCCTTCCGGATGGAAGCGGCATCCCCGTTCTCCAAACCGAGGCCGCCTTCAGCGGCCAATACCTCCCCCAAGACGCCAGCGGGGAGTCCTCCACCGCCTTCAGTGGGACGGGGAACTTGGCGGACAAAAGCCTGCTGGCCCTCTCCGGGCTGACCGGGAAAAGCAATCACTCCGCCCGCGTGGCTGATCATTTCTATGGCAACCGAACCGAAGCCGCCCTCGGGAATGCTGGCCTCGCTCCCGGGATCTCGGACATCGCCGTCATCCTGGCAGGCGACTTCATCAACGCCGCCGACGACGGACTCGGCCGTCTCGTGCAATCCCACGCCTGGATTGGAAGCAGCTCCAATGACAACCTCGTCCTCCGCGGGTTCGACTACGCCATCGCCCAAGAGGGCATCTTCTCCGTCATCGGCGTCAACAACAGCTCGGGCAGCAGCGTCCCCCAACTCTTGGCCCCCTCCTACAACTCGCTCGCGGTCGGGCGCAGCGATGGCAGCCACAGCCGCAACGGCACCCCGGACGATCTCGACGGGCCCGGACGCCAAAAGCCCGAAATCGTCGGCCCGCTCGACACCACCAGTTGGAACACCGGCCTGACCGCCAGCGCCGGGGCTCTCCTCTTGAGCGCTCTCGGCGAAAGCGACCGCGACCCCCGCCTCATCAAAGCCCTTCTCCTGGCCGGCGCCACCCGCCTGGAAGACGCCTTCTGGGAGGCCGGCGAAACCTGGAACCAAAGCGAAAGCGCGCCCCTCGACCCCGTCTTCGGCGCAGGCCAGCTCAATATCCTGCGCGCCTACCAATCGCTGTCCGGGGGGCCCCTGGTCGAGAGCGGCCCCAGCAATCTCCGAGGATGGTCGCTCCTCTCCCTGAGCGAGTCGGGCACCTCCACCCGCTCGCTGGAAGTGCCTGCCGGGACCGTGGCCGGAGAGCTTTCCATCTCGCTGGTGTGGCACAGCCCCGTGCGGGCACTCGGGCCCCTCTTCCCGACCTACCTCCGGCAGGAACTTCCCAATCTTCGCCTGAGCTTGGCAGCCGACGACGGATCCCCCGTCGCCACCAGCGATTCCGCCGATCTAAATTTGGAACTCCTTTGGTTGCAAGCGCTCCCAGCTGGCACCTACGACCTCGAAATCGGCAACCAAAGTGACAGCACCGTGGCCTGCGCGCTCGCCGTGTGGTCCTCCCTCCGACTGACAGCCCAAGTCCGCGTCCTTCCCCAGGGAGAGAATGCCACCCAAATTCAACTGACCGACCTGGCTCCCGGCAAATCGCACACCTTGGAGCGTTCTCCTGACCTGGAAACTTGGACCGAAGTCGCCACCTTCGTCCCAAGCGTCTCCAGCCAACTCCTGACTGACCCCCAATCCACCGCCCCCGACCCTCCCCAGTTCTATCGCCTCCTTCGAAACGAACTCTGATACCAAGCTGCAGAATTGGCTGGTAGAATGGCCGAGTGGATTTATGGCCGAGTGGATTTCGGGCCAGACCAAGGCGCGACGGGGGCGCGGTGCTAGCACCGTAACCGAGAAGCAACGCAGGGCTGGCTCGAAAGACTCTGGCTCTCCCTTCCCCGCCCTTCAGCGCCTCTTCCCCACAACACCTTCCCTCCATTCTTCCAGTGAATTCTGGAGCTTGGTATCAGGCAGAGAGAATCGAGGATCACCGATTCAGCCAAAAAGCACCTCCCACCCCAGCCGAAGGGCGACCAAAAAGACCAGCCCACCCGTCCATCGTTTCACCAAGCGCTGGGAAAACCAGCTCGCTCCGCAGCGGCTCCCCAAAAACCCGCCCACCAACACCACCCCCGGCAGCCACCAAAAACCCTCACTCGGTGGCCCCGCCCAGTCCCCTTGGACCGCCTGGCCCAGCAAGCCCGCCAGACTATTGGCAAAAATGAAGGCCGAGGCCAAACTCGCGATCTCCTTCGGCTGCCCCCAGCGGAGGGCATGCAAAACCGGGGCCAAAAAAATCCCCCCGCCGATGGCGGCCAGCCCTGCCCCATAGCCGACCCCTCCGCCCAGAGCCAGGCCCACCAGCCAGCGCTGGGCAGCCGAGGCCAAGTGACTGCGATCCGGCCCCGAGTCCGGCGCTTTCTCGAAAAACAAAAGCAAGCCCGAAAAGCCCAGGCCCACCGCCAAGACCGCCCGAAAGCCCTCGGCCGAAATCGGAGTCATCCCACCCAAAAAAGCCAGCGGAACCGAAGCCACCAAAAAGGGCCAAGCCCACCGCCCCCTCCAGTGCCCGTGCCGCCAAAACTGCCAGCATCCCTGGGCCGTCACCAGCAGATTGCAGACTCGCGAAAGCACTTTGAGCGGAGCGGGCGGCCAGCCCGCCAAGCTCAGCAAGGCCGTGTAGCTACTGCCCCCGCCCAAGCCAGCCGCCGCATGCACGAAGGCAGCCACCAAAAAGGCCAGCAGAAGCCACATGGAATCCTCCCCGCTCACCCAGAAGCATTTTCCACCCAGCTGGCTGGCGCGCCCTCGTAGTGCTCCTTTTTCCAGATGGGAACGCGCTCTTTGATCTCATCGATGGCTAGGCGACAGGCCGCAAACGCCGCCCCCCGATGGGCCGAAGCCACTCCCACCCAGACCGCCAGGTCCCCCACCTGCAAGTGCCCCACCCGGTGAACCGCCACCACCAGCTCCAGTCCGAAACGCTCGCGCACCTCTGCCAAAATCCGCTCCCCCTCCTTCACGGCCAAGCCCTCGTGGGCGCTGTATTCTAGCGACTGCACGGCCTGCCCCCCCTGGTGATCGCGGACCACCCCGGTGAACTCCACCACCGCACCGGTCCGGGAATGGACCAAGCGCCGCCGCAAACTCGGGCAGTCGATGGGACGGCTCCAAATCTCAAAACTCATCTCTACCCTCCGGCAAAAGGCGGCAAAAAAGCGATCTCGGCCTGGGCCAGAGGCGCATCCCCCCAGTGGGCAAACTCCTCATTCTGCGCTACCCGCACTCGACTGCGATCCAAGCTGAACCCGTAGCGCTCTCGCAGCCGCTCATACAGCTCCCCCAGCGAGCCAAACGCCCCCTCCAAGGTCTCCTGCGTCTTGCCCGCCTCTTCCGCCAACTGCGCGAAGTAAGACACCTGCAAGCGAGCCCAAGGCATACGCAGCTTGTCCTCGACCGCCGCCGCCTCGTCCGGCGTGTTGACATTGTCGAGCGCCCCCGCAATCGGCAAAGGCAAAAGCTCCACCCCCAGCTCCTCAATGACACTCCGCGGACATCGTTGGCCCGCGGAAAAAGCCCGCCGAACCGTCTCCCCCGCTTCCGGCTCATAGAGCGCGCAGAGCGGCTCACTCTTGCCATCGAAATCGCTCTCAAAAGAAACCACCGGCCGCCCTCCCTCGCGCGCTCCCAGAAGCGCTTGCAACAGAGTTGGCTGCACGTAAGGCAAATCGCAGGCCACCACCAACCACGGGACCTCTGGGTAAGCCTCGAAGGCGGAGGCGATCGCCCCCAGCGGCCCCTCGCCGGGCTGGCGGTCGACCAGCTCCTTTCCCTGGGGCGACTCACTCGCCTCCCGCACGCTCAAAAAAATCTCCTGACAAAAGGGCTCGAGCAAAGCTCGGAGCCACTCCGTCTGCGGGAGACCGTGGTAGACGAGGGCCGCCTTGTCGCGACCCATCCGCCGACTGCGCCCCCCCGCCAGAATGAGACCGTAAGGAGGCGTCATCGCTGGTAATCGCTTTTGCCGCCCGTCTTCTCCTCCAACTGGAGTTCGCTGATCGTCATCCGCTGGCCCTGATACTTGCACAGGTCATACAAGGTCAGCGCCGCGACCGAAGCGCCCGTCAGCGCTTCCATCTCCACGCCCGTCTGCCCTTGGCAGCGGCAGGTGCAGACCACTTTCAAACTGAATCGCTCCGCTTCGGGCCGGACCTCCACCTCGATCTTCTGCAAGGCCAAAGGGTGGCAGTGAGGAATGAGATCGGGCGTCTTCTTGGCCCCCATCATGCCGGCCAAACCCGCGATCTCCTCCAAGCGACCTTTTTTGACCCGGAAATTCTCAGCCGCCAACTGAGCGAACACCCCCGGCTGAAAAACAATCCGACAACTGGCCCGCGCCACCCGCGCCGTGACCGCTTTCGCGGAGACATCAGTCAGGGAAGTGGTGCTCATAGCCAAGGTCGGAAGGGAAAGGACTCGCCCGCTTCCAAAGTGCGGGCTTCCGGGGGAAGTTCAAGAAATCCCTCACTTCGCAAAAGGCGCATCACCTCGCCGGAATTGCCGGCTGGTTCCGGTCGCACCCCCGCCCCCTCCCGGGAAACCGGCAGAAACCGCGTGAAGTCCGAAGGATTCTCAAAAGCGGCCGTCAAGGGCCGCTCCTCAGGCCGCTCCACCCAGCCCATTTGCCGGTGAATCCAAGGCAAAACGTGCCGGTGGAGCCCGACCAAGGCACTCTGCGGATTGCCCGGCAGCCCGAAGACGAAACAGCCAGACTCCCCCTGCCTCCACACCCCCATCGGCTTGCCCGGCCGCTGTCGCACGCCATGAAAAAGCGGTTCCCCTAAGAGCTCGGTCAGGAGAGGAGCCACGTAATCGGCCGGGCCGACCGAAACCGCCCCCGTCACCACCAGCACCTCCGCCTCATCCAGCGCGGCCCGCAAGGCCCCTTCCACCGCGGCCGGCGCATCCTCGACCGTGGGAAGCTCCTGGCTGGGAACCCCTGCCCGCCACAGCGCCGCCCCCAGGGCTGGGCCATTGGAAGCATAGATCGCCTCGGCCGGCTTGGCTTGCCCTGGTCGGACTAACTCCTTGCCCGTGCCCAAGAGCGCAAGGCGTGGTCGCCTCTTGACCACCACCTCGGCCCGGCCACACGAAGCCACCGCCGCCATCTCCCGGCTCCCGAGGAGAGACCCAGCCGGAAGAATCCGCTCCCCTGCCACCGCGTCTGAGCCCATTTTTTGGATGTAGGAAAGGGGGGGGATCGCACCCGTCCAGCGCACCTTCTCCCCCTCCTGAGACAGCCCCTCCTTGGGCAAAACTTGGTCCAAGCCCGCCGGGACGGCCGCGCCGGTCGCCACTCCGAGGGCCTCGGTCTCTTGCTGGAAAGGCGGACGCTCGGCCGCCCCGGCCGCCCGATGCCCCACCAGCCGCCAGCTTCGTCGCCCCGCTTCGAGCGAGGCGCGCGACACGGCCACCCCATCCATCATGGCCCGGTCAAAGGACGGAAAGGGAAAGGGCGCGTGGAGCGGTTCTCCCAAAATCCGGCCGGCCGCCTCGGCCAAACACACCTCGACCGTGCCCCAGTCCCGACCCTCGCTCGCGAGCAAAGCATCCACTTCCGCGACGTTGACAAGCTTGCCCATCAGGGCGGACTGTAAAAACGGATGAAACCCGCGCAAGCAGCAGTCGCTTCTCCGCCCGCGCTCGACCAGCTAGGTCGCCCCCTGCGCGACCTGCGCGTCTCTCTCATCGACCGCTGCAACCTCCGCTGCCCCTACTGCATGCCGCGGGAAATCTTCGGGGCGGACTACCCCTTCCTGCCCTCCTCGGCTTGGCTCTCCTTCCTCGACATCGAGCGCATCATCCGCGCCTTCGTGCCGCTCGGCCTGCGCAAACTCCGCCTCACTGGAGGGGAGCCGCTGCTTCGCCCGAAATTGCCCGAACTCGTCGCCAGCTTGGCCGCCATTCCCGAGTTGGACGACCTCGCGCTCACCACCAATGGCGTCCGCTTGGAGGCTCTGGCCGCGCCCTTGGCCGAAGCGGGCCTGCATCGCGTCACCGTCAGCCTCGATGGGATGAGTCCCACCTCCGTTCGCCACCTCAGCGGAGAGCGCCTCCGCAGCCCGGAGCCAGTCTTGCGTGGCATTGATCGCGCTCGGTCCCTCGGCCTCGGCGTCAAGGTCAACACCGTGGTGCGGCGCGGCGTCAATCATCACGAAATCGTCCCTCTGGCCCGCCACTTCATCGAGCGGGGCCTCCCCCTGCGCTTCATCGAATACATGGACGTCGGCAATAGCAACGACTGGAAGCGAGAGCAAGTCGTGCCCACCAAAGACCTCCACGCGCAAGTCTCGGAGCACTGGACCCTCGAACCGCTCGAGGCCGCCTATCGTGGGGAAGTGGCCCGTCGCTACCGGGTGCTCGACGCCGCCCCCGGCGCAGAAATCGGCTTCGTCTCCTCCATCAGCGAGCCCTTTTGCCGGGACTGCAATCGAGCGCGCCTCTCGGCCGAAGGCCAGCTCTTCACCTGCCTCTTCGCCTCCCGGGGGACGGACTTGCGTCCCTGGCTGCCCTGCGCCGACGCCGAACTCTCCCAGCGCCTGCGCGCCCTCTGGTCCGGACGCAAAGACCGCTACTCCGAAGAGCGCGCCGAAGGCAAAGCCGTCCAGAAAGTGGAAATGGGCTACATCGGCGGATAAAGCTGCCTCTGAAACCGAAAGAGCCCGCCTAAGAAGTCTGGACCCGGACGGGGCCCGATTCCAACTGCCTCCCCGCCTCCACCCGGGCCCAAAGGTCCGCCTCGAGCAACTCCTCCAAGGTCGAACCCCGACCCACCGCATGGGTCTCCATAACCTGGCCCACCAGACGCCAGATGCCGGGAAAGGAGAGTCGTCCCTCCAGAAAAGCCGCCACCGCCACCTCATTGGCGGCATTGAGAACAGAGGGCAGCGTGCCCCCCTGGCGGCCGGCTTCCCTGGCCAAGTCGAGCGCCGGAAAATCCTCGGTCCGAGGCGCCTCGAAGTCGAGTCGAGCCAAGCGCGCCAAGTCCAGCCGCTCGACCGCCGCTTCCACCCGCTCCGGCCAAGTGACCGCATACTGAATGGGAAAGCACATATCGGTCACGCTCAGCTGGGCCAGCAGGGAGCCGTCCACCGTCTCGACCAGAGAGTGAACGATGCTCTGCGGATGGACCACCACCTCCACCCGCGCCATCTCGATGTCGAAGAGCCAGCGGGCCTCGATCATCTCCAGGCCCTTGTTGAAAAGCGTCGCTGAATCGATGGTGATTTTCTGACCCATCTCCCAAGTCGGGTGGCGGAGGGCTCTTTCAGGAGTGACCGCCTCCAAATCCTCGCTCGGCGTTTCCCGGAAGGGCCCCCCCGAAGCGGTCAAAATGAGCCGAGCCACCTGCTCGCGCTCCATTCCGGCGAGACATTGGAAAATGGCGTTGTGCTCGCTATCGACCGGAAGGACTTGCACCCCTTGATGCCGGGCCGCGGCCATCACGATCTCCCCCGCCATCACCAAGATCTCCTTGCTGGCTACGGCAATGTCCTTGCCCGCCTCGATGGCAGCCAGGGCCGGCCGCAAGCCCTCCACCCCGATGATCGAGACCAGCACCAAGTCCGCCTCCGGCAAAGTCGCCAACTCACACAGTCCCTCCACCCCCTGGTGGCGATTGGCCTCCGGGAGGGCCGCGGCGAACTCCTCCCGGAGCGCGGTGCTGCCCAAGCCGACCTCGCGCACCCCGAACTCCGCCGCCTGCTGGGCCAGCCCGGGCAGGTTCCGATTGGCCGCCAACCCCACCACCTGCATCCGTTCAGGAATGCGGCGGGCCACTTGGAGCGCGCTCGTGCCGATCGAGCCCGTGCTGCCCAGGATGACCACCTTCCGCTGCCGGGGTTCAGACATAGCGGAAGACGAAGAGCTGGAGGTAGAAATACATAAGCGGCGCCGTGAAGCAGATGCTGTCAATGAGGTCGAGGACCCCGCCAATCCCGGGCAAGACCCCCCCGCTGTCCTTGACCTGCAAGGTCCGCTTCATCATGGACTCGGCCAAATCTCCCACCACCGCCATGAGACTGATGAGCAAACCCATCACAAAGACATGCAGCCAAGTCATTCCCCAAAGACGGTCTTGGAAAATCCAGTAAATGAGCGCCCCACCGAGGACGCCAAAGACGATCGATCCAGCAAACCCTTCCCAAGTCTTCTTCGGACTGATGCTGGGCGACATCTTGGTGCGGCCAAAAGCCATCCCGGTCAGAAAGGCTCCCATATCAGTGAACTTGGTCGCCACCAGCAGAAAGAGAATGTAAAGCTGCCCCGAAGTCGCGCCCACCTCCTCCACCTTGGGAAGATAAAGCAGCCGCGTCGCGAAATTGAACAGGAAACAGGTATAGAGCACGGCAAAGACCGAATGCATGACATCCCAAATGGACCGCTCCTCCCGGAAGCGGCCGCTCAATTGGAAAATGAAGGCGCCGATCATCAGGAGCACCAACATCCCGGTATCGAGCTGTCCCACGACCGGGTCCCCCGTGAGATGGAGCCAGGCATACATCGCTCCCAGGTAGAGTAGGCCACTCAAAAAAGAGAAGACCCGCAGGGGAGACGGCACCTGGGGGCCGAGCATCAAAAGATACTCCCACAAGCCCAGCAAAGAAATGCCTCCCAAGATCAGGAAAAAGAGCCAGCCTTCACTCAATAAGAGCGCCACCGTCACGAGCGCCCAGAGCACCAGCGTGCTGCACGTCCGCCTGAGAAGCGTTCGCCTCTTGCTCACGGGTTTCTCCTCCTGAGGGGCACGATCCGTATCAGCAGGCGGGGCAGGCGGCGTCATGAAAAAGTCAAACTCGGGGTGGGATCACGCCAGCCTCATCCGCGGGCGCCAGGCGGGTCGGCTTACTCCTCGGTCCCGGTCGCCTCGGGAGTGGGAGCGCTCGCTTGATGCAAGGCCAAAAGCTCCGAGACCGTGACGAAGCGAAACCCCTTCCCGAGCAATCGGTCCAAGGTCGAAGGCATGGCATCGATGGTGGGAGCGTGGATGTCATGGGCCAGGATGATCGAGCCATTGCGGGTGCCCTTGACAATGCGGTCCGCCACCACGGCCGCGCCAGGTCGCGTCCAGTCCCGCGGGTCCACGTCCCACAAAATGGTGGGGTAGCGATACTCCTCCATGATCCAGGCTCGCTGGTAGCGGGAAAGCGCGCCGTAAGGCGGTCGCATCAGAGTGGGGGTCACCCCGCAGGCTCGTTGGATGGCGTCGCGCGATCCATCGAGTTCCCGGCGCACCCCGTTCTGGGAGAGCTGGGTCAGATTGGGATGGTTGACCGTGTGGTTGGCCACCTCGTGGCCCTCCGCCACCATCCGCCGGATGATGCCCGGGTAGGCGTTGGTGTTCGAGCCAACCACAAAAAAGGTCGCCGTGATGTTGCGTCGCTTCAGAATGTCCAAGAGACGCGGGGTATTCGTGGGATGCGGACCATCGTCGAAAGTCAAGGCCACGAAGGGCCCGGGGACATTGGCTCGCGACCACGTGATCTGCCTGCCATCGGGGGTGTAATTGCCCCGCACCACGATGTCGGGATTCCTGCGGACCGGGCCATCATACTCAATGGCGCGTCGGGCCCGGGCATTCGAATTCCGCCCCTGACCGTCCGGCTTGCTCTCATCGCTCACAATGACCGCCGGACCATCGCTGCCGCCCCGTCCTCGACAACCGCCCAGGGAGAGAAGGGGAAAGATCGAGAGAGCGATGAGAAGGACAGTCCGCACAGGTTGGGAAATCATTGCTAAGAAGGCTCGGGAAAAAAGGTGGCCGAACATATCAGACCAAGGCCAGACCGATAGAAAAAATCTCAGAACGGAAACGCCCCCCGGGAAGTTCCCCCTCGTCGACTCTCCCTCCCTGCCCAATATTCTCATTTTTGATAGAATTATCTGTTCTTTTTCTGAATTTCTATAAATTTTGGATTGACCAATCCTCACGGGATCGGTTATTCTCATTCCCAACACGCAAAGTCATGAAGAACGCTCCTCTCACTTTGATCCCTCTCGCCCTCGTGGTCTTGAGCCTTCCTGCTTTGGCCATCGAGCCGGGCGATCGCCTCCTGGTCCCCACTGCCATGGGCGCTTCTCAGGAAACGAATTCCCTCCTGGGAGCAGCAGTTTCTCAAGTGACGATTGCTGCGGCCGCCGTCGACCAAGAGCCCACCGTGCTGGCCGCCGAAGCGGGCGACCGGGTGCTCATCCCGACGGCCATGCAAGCCCACCAACCCGAGGATGCCCTCGAACTTTCAAAAAAGGTGGAGGACGACATCGAACGCGCCCCTGGGATGCTTCTCAACATCGTCGAGGATTACATGCTGCAGTTTCCCCAGTATGCCTGCGAGATCGTGAGCACGGCCATCGTCTCGGTAGAAGGTTCGGCCGAAATCGTGAGTGAAATCGTGGCGGCTGCCGTCTCGGCCTACCCCACACAGGCCCCCGTCATCCAGGCCTGCGCCATTCGCAACGCGCCCTACGCGGAGGCGGAAATTCGGGGTGCCATCACGCGCATCTTAGGCAATGACCCGAGCGCCATCACAACCGGGGGCAAAAACGGCTTCAAAAGCTCGCCCAAAGGACCCAAGACCCTGATCCCGACTCCTCAAGAAGCGGGCCCGGAGACCCCCGCTCCCACTCCCTTGGGCTTCGGCCCATTCTTCCCACTCTTTCCCGGAGGATTTGGGAATGGCTTTGAGTTCGAACAGCCGAACCCGAACACGCAAACCCCGGTCAACCCGCAGTAAACTTTGGAGAGATTGCTCCCCTGACCTGTCACGGGAACACGATGCGTTATACCAAGGTCCAGAATTGGCTGGTAGAATGGCCGAGTGGATTTCGGGCCAGACCAAGGCGCGACGAGGGCGCGGTGCAGGCACCGTAACCGAGAAGCAACGCTGGGCTGGCTCGAAAGACACCGGCTCTCCCTTCCCCGCGCTTCAGCGCCTCTTCCCCACAACACCTTTCCTCCATTCTACCAGTGAATTCTGAAGCTTGGTATGATACCAAGCTGCAGAATTGGCTGGTAGAATGGCCGAGTGGATTTCGGGCCAGACCAAGGCGCCACGAGGGCGCGGTACAGGCACCGTAACCGAGGAGCAACGCAGGGCTGGCTCGAAAGACACCGGCTCTTCCTTCCCCGCGCTTCAGCGCCTCTTCCCCACAACACCTTCCCTCCATTCTAACAGTGAATTCTGGAGCTTGGTATGAGGCGGCCTCTCGAGCGATCAGGAACCAGAAAGCGAAACCTTCTCATCCTGATAGGTCCCCGCCGGAATCACGGCCACCTCGTCCCCCGGATTCTCAAAGGTCACCTCACCCTGACAACGGACCCCCTCGGCAAAGCGGGCCGGCCCTTGCACCGAAAGCCGTTGGCAAGCCGCCAAGGAGGGGACACCGGTCGCCAAAAGAGCGTCCAAGCCTTCCACTAGCTTGTAGTGCTTCTTATCTAGCTCGATGAAAGGAGGCTGGCCCTCTCGCTCGGCCACCAACTCCAACCGAAAGTCCTCCGTCACTTGAAAGGCGTCCGAGCGCAGCGCCAGCAGATCGGAGGTCAGCTTGACCGGGGCGAAACGAGAGCGGGGCACCTCCAGGGCCGTGGCGTCGCCAAAGCACTCGACCGCCGCCCCCATGGCCGTTTCCAGCTGGAAGACCGCTGGGGAATCGCCCTCTCGTGGATCGACCGTCTTTTGGTTGCGAATGCACGGCAGGGGAAAGATCCCGTCGTTGGCTTCGAGCGCCTCTTGTAGGCGATCCAGCCGAACCCAGAGATTGTTGGTATTGAAAAAGCGGTGTCTGGCAATGTCTTGGAAGCGCTCGAGGTCCTCCTCCGGACACTGCGCCACCTCCCGCAGCACCAGCTGCTCATCCGCCACCCGCACTGCCAAGTGCCCTCCTTTCTTATCGCTCTCGGTCCGCCGCGTCACCTCCATCAGAAACGAACTCTCGCTCTCGGCGAAATGGCGAAGAATGGCCGGATCCGGCCACGCCCCCAGATTGTCCGCATTGGAAATGAACGCATACTTCACGCCCTCAGCCAAAAGCGCCGCCAGCTTCCCGGAACCAGCCAAGGCCAGGTAGAGATCCCCGTGGCCGGGCGGGCACCATTCCAGTTCCGGTTGGGCCGCCCATTGGGCCGCCGAAAAATCAGAGGCCGAGAGCTTGGGGACCTTGTTTTGGACAAACTCCAGCTCCTCTGGGGGGCCCAGCTCGGGATGCTTGGCCAGCGCCGCCCGGGAGTCCTCGCTCGTCGAAAAACTGTTCATGAGCAGAAACCGCAGGGTGGGCGCCCCCTGGGCCCGCCGCCAGGCGACCTGCTTCGCGATCAGATCGAGAAACGATTGCCCATCCCGCACCTCCAAAAGAGACTTGGCCTTTGAAAGCCCCATACTCGTGCCCAGACCGCCGTTCAGTTTGATCACGACCGCTTGGGAAAGCAGCGAGTCATCGCCTTCGGGCAACTGGTCCGCACGAGGAAGATCGACCGCTGGGCGAATGCTGGCCTCGGGAATGTCCGTGCTGGAACCGGCCACCAGCGCCTGGTAGTTGCGCTCGAAGGAGCGAATCACGGGCTCGCCCAAACCAGCTCGGCGCATTTTTTCGGCGATGGGAGTGAAATCGGCCATGCCTCCTTCAACGTCATCTCACCGGGAGGTCAAGTGAACTCCTGAGGAAAGGAAACCCGCTCGTTGCTGGCCACCGCTTGCTGCAAACGCCGACTCATCTTCCCTCGCCACCAGCCCAAGCAGCCCCAAGCCAAGCCATGCCCTGCCAAGGAAAGCCAATACGCGGGGGCCAAGGGCAAGGTATCCGGCACCCTCATCTCCCGGAACACTTGGAAGAAGCAAAGCGTCACCGGATTCCACGCCAGGAGATAGACCGCCTGGGGCTCGATCAGCTGGGCCGAAATCAAGATCACCCCCACCATCGGGGGGAGAATCCAGCCCGGCACCACCAGAACAAACAAGCCTCGCGGGCCGAAGCACTCCCACGTCCAATGCGCCAGCCCGATGGCCAAAATCGGCACCAGAAGATAGGACCAAAAAGGCGTCCCAGAAGGCAGGGCCTCCGCCATCCGTGGCAGCCCGCTCAGCTCGCGGGCCAGCAGCCACCAGGCCAGCGATACCAGCCCAACGATTCCCAGCACATAGAGCCCACTCGGGGACTCATCGGCCGAAAGCGACAGCCGTTTCAGCGAACGCTTGCGAGCCCGGCGGAGACCGCGCAGGATCATTTCCCGGCCGGGGGTAATGGCCAGCGTGAGCAGCCCTCCCACCACCGTCACCAGCATGCCGAAGGACGCCAAAGCCACCAAGCCGATCAGGGCCGTCTGCCCCAAGGCCCCCCACCCCGAGGTCGTGCGCCACCAAGAAGCGGAGCGCAGCTCGAAGAGGGCTTCGCTTCGCACCATCGGGATGAGATGGCCGACCAAGAGCAGCAGCATGGCCGAGAACGCCCCCAGCGCGAAGTTCTTACCGAGAAGCAAGCCTGCCTGCCGGGCCCAGCGCCGCCGCACGATGGCAAACAACACCACCGCCAAGCCCGTCTGCAGCAGCAAGGAAAAAACCGCCTGCTCCACTTCCAGATGGAAAAGCGGCACCCCCTGCAACCAAACCGCGTCCCCGTCTCCCAGATCGAAATCGAGCAAGGATTGGAACTCGGCCAGGGCCACCGGCCGGACCGTGAGGTACTCAAAAAAAGAAATCCCCAAATCGGAAAAACGCGGCATCAGGAGATACAGAACCACCACCAGGAATTGCGTTCCCCGAGCCGCCATGGCCGAGCGCTTCAAAACCAAACCCGCCACCAACCCCGTGAGGTGATAAAGACAGGCCGAAGCGAAAAAGACGCTGTAAACGCGCAGCAAAGCACCCAAGGGGATGGCTCCGCCCACCGCGGTGGCCACCAAAAAGGGCACCGTCAGCAGGAAGAAGGCATACTCGCGCACCGGCAGGCCAAAGAGGTAGCCCAAGGCCTTGGTCGCGGGGGAAAGAGGCGTCAGGCGTTGGTAGTCCACCATGCCCTCCTCTCTCTCCCGGCCAATGCCGGACGCCACCGCCCCCGTGCCCATCAGCAGCAGCATGATTCCCTGCACCACCAGCAGGGGAAGAAGGGTGGCCCGGAAGCCCTCCCGCTGGGCGAGCGCCTCCCCCATCCCGGCCGAAAGCAAGCGCTCCCGCGTCAAAAGAAAGGACAGCAGATAGACAAAGCCCGTCAGCAGCAGCATGACCAGCCCCCAGCTGAAAAAAGACTGCCAGCGCAAGCGCGAGCGGACATAGCGCCGAAAAATCGGATTCTTCCACCAGGTCCCCTCTCTCACTCCTGCTCCCCCCCATCCAAGCTCACCAGGGCCTCCTCCAAGCGAGCCCGCTCCTCGGCGAAACTCTCCACCTGCAGCCCCCCCTCGACCAAGCGTCTCAGAAGCGCGACCTGCTCCTCTGCCTGGCCGGCGTAGAAAAAAATCGCCTCGCCCTCCTCTAGCTCCAAACCGGTCACCGCAGGGTCCTCTTGCACAAGCGAAGCCATCCGCTCCCCCGCCCTCGGCCCCGGCAAAAAGCGCACGCGGATCTTCCGGCCTTGGCCTGCCAAGCGATTGGCCACCTCATCGACTGGTCCCTCCGCCAAGAGCGCTCCTTGATGCAGCACCCCAATCCGGGTGCACATCTCAGACAGCTCGCCCAGGATGTGAGAACTGACCACGACCGCACGCCCCTCCTTGGCCCAGGCCTGGAGGGATTCCCGCAAAGCCAGGCGGGACAAGGGATCCATGCCACTGGCCGGCTCGTCCAGAATGAGCAGCTCTGGCCGATGCAGCATGACCTTGGCCAGCACCAGTCGCTGCTTCATCCCTCGAGAAAGGTCCGAGCACTTCGCCTGGCGTTTTTCGGTCAGGCGGACCGCTTGGAGAGACTCCTCGCTGCGCTCCGCTCTCTCCTGAGAGGAAAGCCCGTGGGCCGCTCCGAAGAAATCGAGAAATTCCCAGACCCGCAAGTCGCTCGGGACGGGTGCGAGATCGGGCATGTAGCCTAAGCGACTGCGAACCGCTGACGGTTCCTCGGCCAAGTCCAGCCCCCCGATCCGCACCTCCCCGTAGGTCGGCTCCAGCAGGGTCGCGAGCACTTTGAAGGTGCTCGTCTTCCCGGCCCCATTCGGACCGACCAGCCCGAAGACCTCGCCCCGCCGGATCTGAAGGGTGAGATCATTGACCGCCAGAGTCTCCCCGTAATCGACTCGCAGATCTCGCAGCTCGACCGCCCAAGGCGGGCCCTCGGAAGGAGGAGGAGGAGGAGGGAATTCCGCAGCAGCCGCCATCCAGCGGCGCTACGCTTGGCCCCCTTCTCCGTCAAGCGACCGTCTCCCCGAGCGCGACTCCGCTCTTGGCCCAGTCCAAGGAAGAGAGCAGGAAAGGAGATTTGTCGTTTGGCACCCGGAAAACCTGCTCCACCGTCTCCACCGAAATGAAACCCTTCCTCCTCGCCCTCTTGGTGGCTGGCTTGCCACTGGGCGGACTAGCAAGCGCCCCCAATGTGCTCTTCATCGTGGTCGACGACCTCAATGTCGACATCGCCTCCTACGGACACCCCTTGGTGCAGACCCCTCACCTCGACCGGCTTCGGGCGCGCAGCCTCCAGTTCAATCGAGCCTACTGCCAATACCCGCTCTGCAACCCCAGCCGCAATTCCTTCCTCTCCGGCCTCTACCCCGGCACCAGCGGCAACCTCAACAACGCCGATTCCCTCCGGGAACTCCTGCCCGATCTCGTCACCCTCCCCCAGCTCTTCAAAGAAAATGGCTACCGGGCCATCTCCACCGGCAAAGTCTTCCACCAGCGCGATCCCCAGTCCTGGACCCAGATTTCCGACCTCTACACCGGCGACCTTCTTCCGATGGACCGGGAACCGCGATTCTATCAGCAAGGACAAGAAAAACGGACCCGAGGCCCAGGAGCCATGCTGGGCGATGACACCGTGCCCTGGTTCCAATGGCGCTCCGTCACCGAAGGCGAAGAGTTTCTCAAGGACTTCCAAATCGCCCGCGCCACCATCCGGCGGGCGGATGAACTGGCAGCGGACGGGGTGCCCTTCTTCCTCGCGGTCGGCTTCGCCCGACCGCACGACCCCTTCTTCGCGCCCAAACGCTTCTTCGACCTCTATCCACTCGACTCGCTCCAGCTCCCCCAGACCCCAGGCGATGCCAGCACCGTGCCGGACTACGCCTTCTATCACGTCTTCCAAAAGGCCTTCCAGAACATGACCCACGAAGAAAAGCTCCGCGCCATGCAAGCCTACTATGCGGGCACCTCCTACATGGATGAGCAACTGGGTCGCGTCCTCGACCACATGGAGGCCAAGGGCCTGCTGAAGAACACCCACATTGTCTTCTTCGGCGATCACGGCTTCCAAGTCGGAGAGAAAGACTACTGGAACAAAGCAGTCCTCTTTGAGCGATCCTGCCGCGCTCCCCTCCTGATTTCCAGCCCCGGGATGGCGCAAGCAGGCCAGAGCACCGATCGCATCGTGGAGTTCATCGATCTCTACCCCACCTTGGCCGAACTCTGCGGACTGGAGCCGCCGGACCACCTCGAAGGGCTCAGCCTCGTCCCGCTCTTGCAGGACCCGAACGCGCCCCGACGAGAAATCGCCTACTCCTACTGCAATGGAGACCGCTCCGTGCGGGATCCACGCTATCGCTACACCCTCTGGAAACGAGGCAGCGAGGCCCTCTACGATCACCAGCATGACCCGGAGGAACACTACAACCTGGCAGACAACCCGGAATACGCCGCCGTCCTCACCCGCCTTCGCGGCCTCGTCGCCAACATGCCCGAACCGCCGAAATAGGCCGCTCACAAAACAAGGCCCGAGAGCTACCGCCCTCGAAAGCTTTCCAACCTCGGCAGAAGCGTTTCCGAGAGCACCAAGGCTCCATACTTGGCCGCCTTCAGCTCCTTCAGCTCCGGGTAAAGGGGGAGAGCGGCTTCCCCCAAACGGTCCAAGGCATTGAGAGCCGCCAAGGCCACATACTGGTCCGAAGAGGGCGTTTCTTGGTCGGCCAGCTCCAGCAAGACCGCCAGACCGACGGCCCGATCTTGGACCTCCCCATACTGGACGAGCGCCTCCGCCGTCGCCACCCGGGCCGTCGGAGCGCTCCCGCTTTCGCTGAAAGATCGCAGCTCTTCCAGGTGGGCGCGCCCCACCTCGCTCCCTCGGTTGAGAAAGCCCAAAGCCGCCCAGTATTGGATCGCTGGGTCCTCATCCTCCAAGCCAGCCAGCAACTGCGGCCCCGCTTCCGGGGACGTATCGGCTGCCAGCTCCGCCATCCTCCGGATCCTCTCAAGCTCATAGGCAGGCGATTGAGCCCACTCGTATGGCGATTGGTTCTTGGCCGGGCGGCTATGAATCTGGGCCTCGGGCAGGAAGCCGGTATCGCGGATGGATTCCTGATGCTGGTGCAAGGCGGCCAGGAGCCGATCGCGAATCGGACGAACCTGCGGATCCTCCGCCAGATTGTGAATTTGATCGGGATCCTCTTGCAGATCATAAAGCTCGATCGGAGGCTTGCGTTCCCAGTAGGTAGCCGGCGGCGGCTTGATCTGGCCGCTAGCGCTCAAGCGCTGCCACGGCCCCATCACCTCATTTTTGAAGAGCGTCGCGACATGTTGGCCATAGGGCAAGTGAGGCTGGTAATTTCGCAACAGTTGGTAACGCTCATCCCGCACCGTCCGCACCATATCGATCCGTTCATCCATCCGCCCCCGCGCGCCAAAGACATAGCGGGAAGGGGCTTTGGCAAACGGACCCATAAAGGGCTCGCCTTGCATCATCTCCGGCGCTTCGATGCCGGCCAGGCTCAACATGGTGGGCGCGATATCCACAAACCCCACCGGGCGCTCACTCACCCCACCCGGCCGATACTCCTCCGGAGCCAAATGGGCGCGAAACTTCTCCGGAATATAAAAAATCAGGGGAACGCGTAGACCAAAGTCCCTCGTGTGTCTCTTGCCGCGGGCCAGGCCGGGGCCGTGGTCCCCCCACAGCATAATGATGGTGTTCTCCATCAGACCCTGCTCTTCCATCGTCTCAAGCCAGCGACCGATCTTCGCGTCAAACTCCTCGATCCGTCGATAAAGCGCATGCCAAGCACGATGCATCTCGGGGATGTCCGGTTGGAAACCCGGAAGGTCGTAGCGGGGGAGGGTCTCCTGGCTCAGCTCTTTCATTTTGGCCCGCACCCCACCCTCATGGAGCTTGCCGTCTTGCAGCTTCATGAAGAATGGCTGCTTGGCGGTGGCCAGATCCGCCTGGCTGCTCCAGAGCCCTTTCACCTTCTTGATGGCGTAGTCCTCCTTGCCATGGTTGATGGTCTCATAGCCCTCTTCTTGGAGAATCTCGGGATACATTTTGGAACCCGGCGGGCGCGGGATCACCGAGCGCATATGCTGCCCACCCAGGCTCTCCGCATACATACCCATGGCCAAAGTGGTCCGCGCGGGGCGGCACACCGGAAAATTCGACCAAGCGATTTGGTAAGTCAGGCCCTGGCTGGCCAACCAGTCGATATGGGGCGTCTCCGCCCGCCGGGCGTGCTCTTCACCATAAGGACTCAACTGCGCCCCGAGATCCTCGCCGCAGATCCAAACGATGTTGGGCTTTTCCAACTCCGCCAACAAAGCAGTCGGGGCCGCCATAAAAAAGAAACCGAAAGGAACGAGTACAGAATGCTTCACGGGGCTGAGACAGACCTCGAGAGGCCTGACAAAAATTTTTCATCGCCACGCACAAAAATCGATTTTAACCAACCGCCTGCCGTCGAAGGCCCATGGAAAGCATAAAAGACAAACCATGAAATACTTCCTCCCCCTCTCCGTAGCCTGCTTGCTCGCCGGGGCCTCCCCCGGCCTGGCGGACGAGCCCGAAGCCCCGCAGCTCGCTCCCCGATTTGAGAAGCTCTACCAAAAGCTGCGCGAAAAGCCCTCCACCCCGGAGCCTTCGGCCATGCTTCTCAACACCGACCCCGAGCCAGACTTGAGCCAGGGCTTCGTCTCGCTCTACAATGGAAAGAACCTTGATGGCTGGGTCCAGCGCGGAGCCGACAATCTCTACCACGCAGAAGGGGAAGCCATCGTGGGCACCTACGTGCCACCCCAGGCCAATTCCTACCTCTGCACGGTTCGAGACGACTTCACGGACTTCATCTTCACGGTGGAGTTCAAATGGCTTCTCCAAGGCAACTCTGGCATTCAATTCCGCTCCCGAGTCATCGGCCGAGGAGGCGTCCAGGGGCCGCAGGTCGAGCTGGAAGAAGCCGCCCGGAAACGCGGGTGGACGGGCGGCGTCTACGGCCAAGGATTGGGAGGCTTTCTCTACCCCCTCTGGCTGGATGCCCACCAAGAAGCCCGTCAGGCCGTCAAGTTCGATGACTGGAACCGCATCACCATCCACGCCGAGGGCGCCACCGTCAAAACTTGGGTCAATGGAGTGCCGTGCGCCCATTTTCAAAATGAAGAGTTCCTGAGCGGCTATTTTGCCCTGCAAGTTCACAAGGCGGAAGAAGGCCTCATTCACTTCCGTAATATCTTGGTCAAGGAACTGTAACCTGCCCCCCTTCCTCCCCATTTTCCAACCATGAAAACTCCCCGCCCCCTGCCCCTCTCTCTTCTTCTCTCCAGCGCGCTGGCCAGCTCTTGCCTCCACGCGGCCGAGCCCATCCAGCTTTTTAACGGGACGGACCTGGAGGGCTGGTCAGTCAAAGGAGGCCGAGCCACTTACGAGGTCGTCGAAGGGGCCATCGTGGGAACGACTCAGCCGAAGTCTCCCAACACCTTCCTCTGCCCGGAGCAAACCTTCTCCGACTTCGAACTCACCTTCGAGGTCCAATGTGATCCCAAGCTCAATAGCGGGGTGCAGATTCGTTCGATCGACAGCACGGAAAACCTGCCCGAAGAACTCACCGGAACCACCCTCAAGAAAGCCAGCAAGCGGACCAAATCCGGCAGCCTCACTGGACCCCAAGTGGAAATCGCCGCCAACAACAAAGCCGGCTCGATTTACTTTGAAGGCGTGGGCGGGTGGCTGGTGGAAGGCTCGCCCAAAACCGCTGCCAAGGCCTACCTCAAAGAAGACTGGAACCACTACAAAATTCGGGTCGAAGGAAAAAGAATTCGGGTCTGGATCAATGACCAGCTCGTGACCGATGGAGAAGACAGCACTTCCCACTTCTCGGAAGGCTTCCTCGGCTTTCAAGTCCACAGCATCAAACCCGGAGTCGGCCCCTTCCAAGTCCGCTGGAGAAACATCTCCCTCCTCCCACTGTAAAAAGAAGCAGCCAGACCAAGTGGCAGAAGGGCCAACTGCCTGAATCCCGAAACCTCAGTTCGACCCAGTTCGGGAGAAGGAAAATTAGTCCTCTTCCGACGGCAGCTCGGGAATCAACTCCTTCAACCCCTCGCCCTCCCCTTCGGGAACGGCCGGCACAGGTGGCAACTGAAACTGGAACGTCTGGCGAAGTTGCTCGGAAAGGTCCCCCCCGGCCATTGAAACCGACCCCAAACGATCCCGGAGCGCTTCCGGCACCTTGGCCTTCTCCTCTTCCGTCTCGTAGGGGCCACTGAAGACCACCTCATTGTCTCCATCGCGTGCCTCCAACCATTTCTTGCCTTCTTTCGAGAAAACCTTGATGGAGCCCTCTTGATCCTGGAGAAGCAGCTCCTCTCCGTCGAAATTCATGACCCGACGATGGACCCCAGGCCCGCTCGGTGGGAGGACCTCCCCCAGCCGATTTTCCAGAAGGGATTGAAACTGGTCCATCAAGAGAGGATCCACCCCTCTCACCCCACCCTCCTGGCGCAAGCGGTCGAGAGCGTCTCCCAAGAGGTCCTCACCCAAAAACTCCTCCAAAAGCTGATCGATGGAAGAAGCGCCCCCCGAAGGCGAAGACGGAAGCGGTCTCTTCTCAGCCATGGCCGGGGGCAAAGAACCAAACTCGACCTGCAAGGACAGCGGCTCCTTTTTGCGAAGGACTTCCAGGGTGGCGGTCGAGCCGACCGCCCGTTGGCGCACCAAGACCGAGAGTTGTTCCGGATTGATCAGGAGTTGTTCGTCAAGCCGCACCAGAATGTCGTCTTTCTGCAAGCCCCCTCGCTCCGCCGGACTCCCGGGCGCCACGTAATCGACCGCCAGGCCCGAACCGGTCGGGATGTCGAGATGCTGATAAAGGATCTCCGGCAGCTTGTTGGTGGCGATGCCTAACCAAGCCTGCCTAGCAGAATCCTCAGTCGCTTGTCCTGCTTGCCCACTCGCAAAAGTCACCAGCGAGCACAGGACCGCAGTTGAAACGAACGTCCGCTTCATAGATCGATCTTGATCGGGGCAGTCGATATCAATCCAACTTGGCAGGAACTTGCCGCCACTCGGTTCGGGGGAGGGTCATTCGCACATTCCGCCCCGTCGCCGGGTCCACAAACTCCTTCGAATCCAAATACTCGTAGCGCAGCACGCGCACCACTTGCCCATTAGCCAACTGCCGCACTCCCTCATCGACCGTCCGCACCAGCTTGGCTGATGCATCCCCTTCCGAGAGAGAAACGGGGGAGATCGGAGCTTCCACGCCTGCAATGGCCGGGGTGCTAGAAGGGCTCTCCATCGGGGCCTCGGCATGGACCCCCGCCAAAACCGTCTCTTGGGTTCCCTGCAATTGCGGGATCACCTGCATGCTAAGGAAAAGCGCGAGACAGGCAGCCGCCGCCACCGGCACCCATCGCAGGAAGCTGGGGCGAAGGACCTTGCCCTTTTCTGGCTCGGGAAGCGCGGCGGGCAGGGGATCATCGGAAAGAAGCGCCTTCTCGATCCGGTCCTTCAAGCGGGCGGTGGGCGCTGCCGGAACCAGCGCTTGGAGTCGGGCTTCGATTTCTTCTGTGGTCAGCTCACTCATAATTTCGCAACTCAAGCGTCAGGCCAAAAGCATCATGTTGTTAAAATCGGAATAATTTGCTTTGCCCACGATTTTTCGGCGGAGCGCTTCCAGGGCGTAGCGATAGCGGGAGGCAGCGGTGTTTTGTGGGATATCGAGGGTCTCAGCGATTTGCGCAAAGGTCAAACCAGTCCAAATCTTGAGCGTCAACACCTCCTTGAACTTGTCCGGTAGCTCTTTCATGGCATCGCGCAACTGCTCATCTCGTTCGTCTTCTTCGAGCGAACTCTCGAACCAAGTGACGCCGAACTCATCGTCGAACTCCACCACATTTTGCTCCCGCTTGACCCGGCGGGTCTCCTTGCGACCGAGGTCAATGGCCGTCCGGCGGATGGCCGTGTAAGCCTCCGCCAGACTGGGAAGCTGGTTGGGGTCTTCCCCCTTGTTCAAGCGCCACTTCCAGAGGCGGATGATGGCGTCTTGCAGCACATCCTCCGCGTCCGCAGCCGAGCGGGTCTGCTGCCGGGAGAAGAGGAGGAGGCGATTGCCGTTTTTATCGAACCAGTTGCGCCATTCTTGCGTGGCTGCGGGCGAGTTTTCTTGTGAGGTCATGGTGATGCTGAGACGGAGGCGTCGTGCACGCATTCATTTGTCTCGGGGACTTCGCTCGCCTCCCGACAAGCCTCCTTGCAGAAACACCCCTCCTTTTCCTGGCAAGCCTCACAAAGGAAAAGCCGCGCATTGCAGCCAGAAAAGCCACAGTTCACATAGCGGTCCGAAGGTTCGCCGCAGAGAGAGCAGCGGGAAACCACCTTGGGCGGCTCCGCCCGATTGACCGCCACCCCGACCCGCTCGTCGAAGACATAACACTGCCCCTCAAACTTCTCGCCTTGGACCGTCTCATCTTTCCCATAACTCACGATCCCCCCCTCGAGCTGGTAGACCTCACGAAAGCCTTCCCTCAGGAGAAACCCCGAAAGCTTCTCGCAGCGGATCCCCCCCGTGCAGTAGGTCAAAATGGGCCGTTCCTTGGCCCCGGCCAGATGCTCGCGGATCCAATCGGGAAACTCGCGGAAATTCGCCACCGGTGGGCAGATCGCCCCCTCGAAGCGACCCAGGTCCGACTCATACTCATTCCGCCCATCCAAAAGGATCACCTCTTCCTGCTCCATCCTTTCCCGCCACTCTCGCGGGCTCAAAGACCGACCCGTCTCCTCCCACGGCTTCACATCCTCCTCCCCCAGTCCCAGACTCACAATCTCCTCGCGCACCTTGATGGAAAGTCGGGGAAAAACATGCCCTGCCACCGGATCCGTCTTGAAGACCATCTCCGCTGTGACCGGGTCTTGGCGCAGCGCCTCCCGGTAGCGCTCACAATTCTCCGCTGTTCCCGAAACCGTCCCGTTGAGGCCCTCCTTCGCCACCAAGACTCGTCCCTTCAGCTCCAGTGATTCACAAAGTACGCGGTGCCGATCCCGATACCCCTCCGGATCCGCCATCGGCGTGTAAAGGTAAAACAGAAGCACCTGGAAATCTGTCATGGGTCGCACAGTAAAACTGAAAACCGAATTCCCGCAAACGCAGCCGCTCCCTCAAGCTGACAATCATCTTACAATTTCCAAACCCCCCGCTGACGACATTTCCCTGCCCGCGCCGCCCAGTAGAGGACCAACCAACCCTGTTGCCCAATGAAGAAAATCCTACTCACTGCCTTCACCGCCCTCGCTTTCCAAAGCGCCCCCGCCGTCCAGGACCAGCTCCTCCTCCGATCCGAGCTCAGCCACCCCCTCCTCTTCGCGGGAGAAACCCAAAGCTCCTACCTCAAAGTCGGGCTAACCGGCTTCCCCATGGAGCCGGAGGCCGAGCGAGCGCCCATCAATGTCACCATCGTGCTCGACCGCTCGGGCTCCATGTCGGGGCAAAAAATCGCCCACGCCCGCCAAGCCGCCAAAATGGCCGTCTCCCGCCTGAGCGCGCGAGACATCCTCTCGATTGTCACCTACGACGACACCGTGGATGTCCTCGTCCCCGCCACCAAACTCACCCATAAAAAAGCCATCTACGCCGCCATCGACGAAATCACCAGCGGCGGCAGCACCGCCCTCTTTGCCGGCATCTCCAAAGGCGCGGAAGAACTCCGCAAATTCAAACAAGCTGAGGCCGTCAATCGCATCATCCTCCTCTCGGATGGCCAGGCCAACGTCGGCCCGCAAACGCCTCAGGAACTCGGCGACCTCGGCTCCTCGCTCGCCCGGGAAGGCATCGCCGTCACCACCATCGGCCTGGGCGGCGGCTACAATGAAGACCTCATGAACCAGCTCGCCCTCCGCTCGGATGGCACCCACAGCTTCGTGGAAACGCCTCAGGAGCTGGCCGCCGTCTTCGACCAAGAACTCGGCGACCTCCAATCCGTGGTGGCCCAAGCCATCGAAATCGAAATCGAAATCGCCGACGGCATCCGCCCCGTGCGCGTCCTCGGACGGGAAGCCACCATCGAAGGCCAGAAGATCAAAATCGCCCTCAACCAGCTCTACGCCGAACAGGAGAAATTCCTCCTCGTGGAATACGAAATTCCCGCCAGCCAAGCCAACCGCGACCAAGCCATCGCCGACGCCCGCGTCACCTATCGCAACATGAAGACCGACCAACGCGAAACCTTGGAAACCCGATCGGTCGCCCGCCTCACGGACGACCCGGCCGCCGCCGAGGAAGCCGCCAACAAAGAAGTCATGATCGCCGTCGTCGACTTCCTCGCCAACGAACGCAACTTCGCCGCCATGCGCCTGCGCGATCAGGGTAAAATCGAAGAAGCTAAAGCCGTCCTCCGGGAAAACGCCCTCATCCTCGACGAAGCCGCCACCACCTACGCTGCTCCCAGGCTTCGGGTGGAGGCAGGCTTCAACCGAGACGACGCCGAAAACCTCATCGGGGCCGAATGGAACGAAAAACGCAAAGCCATGACCCAGCGCCAAAACGAAAAAGTCACCCAAAACAGCGGCTACCGCTCCAAAAACTAAACCCCGCAAAAACTAAACCCCGAAGAGCGAGGGCGGAGGTCCCGCCCCCTTCTCCCTCACCCACCTCACTTCCCCAGAGGCCCGGCCTTGCGCCGGGCCTCTTCTTTCTGAAAACGAATACCAAGCTGCAGAATTAGTTGGTAGAATGGCCGAGTGGATTTCGGGCCAGACCAAGGCGCCACGAGGGCGCGGTGCAGGCACCGTAACCGAGGAGCAACGCGGCGCTGGCTCGAAAGACACCGGCTCTCCCTTCCCCGCGCTTCAGCGCCTCTTCCCCACAACACCTCTCCTCCATTCTTCCGGTGAATTCTGGAGGTTGGTATAAAAACTTGAACCTGAAAACTTCAGTCCCCTTCGCCCTGCTCGTCCTGATCCCCCTCGGGCTTCTGGC
Organism: Verrucomicrobiota bacterium; assembly: GCA_039027815.1. Lineage (NCBI taxonomy): Bacteria > Pseudomonadati > Verrucomicrobiota > Verrucomicrobiota bacterium. The sequence continues at coordinate 72,671 of JBCCJK010000002.1, read as the reverse complement.
GGTCTTGGCTTGGGAAATGAGCCTCAAGGAACAAACGCAAACCGCCGAACGCTTCGAATCCCTCATCGAACAGCAGCTGAACGAAATCGACGCCACCTTTCGGAGCGAACTGCTCCGCATCGAGCAGCAGCTTCTGCAAGCCTACCAAAGGGCCGCCGCCACCCTCGAACCGAGCGCCATCGCCACCCCCCTCGTCCGCCACGCCTTTCTCCTGGATGCCGATTCCCGACTCCTCTACCCCGCCCCCGACACCCGGAACCCCGCCTCCTTGGAATTCCTCGACCACACCCAGGCCATCTGGGCCTCTGGCCTCCGCTTTGGCGAAGAGGAAACGGCCCGCCCTTCCCCCCCGCCAAACGAGCTGGAAGAAGACCTCCTCGCCCCCCTCGCGCCCGAGCGCTCTCAAGCCCCCGCCTTTGGCTTAAAACAAGCCCGCCAGCGCAGCCTCCCCCGGGCTCGTGTCAGCACTCAGGAAACCGGCTGGCACGCCTTCTTTCATGGGAGCGACATCGGCCTCCTCCACTGGGTCCGCCTCGACAACGGTCAAACCCTGGGCGCCGAAATCAATCGCGCCGCCTTCCTGGCGCGTCTCATCGGCGACCTCCCCTCCCGGCTCGGCGGGAAAGCCTCCCTCCCGGACACCCGCATCGTCCTGCGCAGCGCCACCCGGGAAATCCTCCATCAATGGGGAGCCCACCGCCCGGAGGCCAGCCAAGTCCCCCTCCTCTCGCTCATCCTCTCCCCCCCTCTCGAAAGCTGGACTCTCGACTACTACTCTGCCACCATTCCCGCCCCCCGGACCGGCCTCCCCCTCAGCGTCCTCCTCAACCTGGCCGCCCTCGCCCTTGTCCTCCTTCTCCTCGCCTGGTGGTTCTACCGGGAAAACAACCGCGCCCTCCGCGAAGCCTCCCAACGCGTCTCCTTCGTCAACCAAGTCAGCCACGAACTGAAAACCCCCCTTACCAACATCCGGCTTTACACCGAAATGGCCGCCGAAGACCTCGACGGCGGCCCTGCCCACCCCGCTGCGCAATCCCTCCACATCGTCCAGGAAGAAAGCTCCCGCCTCTCCCGGCTCATCCAAAACGTCCTCAGCTTCGCCCGCGCCGACCGCCAAAAGCTCCAACTCCACCCCCAACCCCTCAACCCCAACACCTGCATCCAACAAACCCTCGCCCACTGGCAACCCACCCTCGACGCCGCCGGCATCACCGTCGAGACCGACCTCCAAAGCACCCAAACCGCCTCCGCCGACCCCGACGCCCTCGAGCAAATCCTAGGCAACCTCCTCAGCAACATCGAAAAATACGCCGCCCAAGGAGGCCGAGCCCACATCGCCAGCCACGACGTCAACGGGAGCATCGAAATCCACATCCAAGACCAAGGCCCCGGCATCCCCCAACACGCCCGCGAAAAAATCTTCACCCCCTTCACCCGCCTGAGCGACCAACTGACCGAAGGCGTGAGCGGCACCGGCATCGGACTCAGCATCGCCCGAACCCTGGCCCAAGAAATGAACGCCACCCTCGCACTCCGCGAATCCAGCAAAGGCGCCCACTTCGTCCTCACCCTCCCCCTTCCGGATTCCCCGTTGATCCAAAAAACTGCCAAGCGAAGCGAGCAGTCCGCCTGAAAACTGAATCCTGAAAACGAGCAAACTCCCAAAGTGAAACTTTTGATAGCCGAAGACGATCGCTACACCCGGGAAGGCCTCACCCAACTCCTCGAGAAAGAAGGCTTCACCGTGGCCGCCGCCGCCAACGGCCGCGAAGCCATCGACCTCTTCAACCGGGAAAAGCCAGACCTCGTCTGCCTCGACGTCATGATGCCCGAGCTCGACGGCTACGAAGTCTGCAAACGCATCCGCCGCACCGACCCCGCCATCCCCCTCCTCTTCTTGAGCGCCAAAGCCGAAGAAATCGACACCGTCCTCGGCCTCGAACTCGGGGCCGACGACTACATCGCCAAACCCTTCGGCGTCCGCGAAATCCTGGCCCGCATCCGCGCCATCCTCCGCCGCACCCAACTCCTCACCCAGAAAGACGCCACCCTCGAAGACTTCGACCTCGGCCCCCTCCAAGTCCTGCCCAGCGAGCTCCGAGCCTTGAGAAACGGCCAAGAAATCCAGCTCTCTCTCCGAGACCTCAAGATCCTCCAACTCCTCCATCGCCACCGGGGAAAAGTAATCACCCGCGACCAGCTTTACGAGCACGCCTGGGGCCTGGACTACTACCCGCACAGCCGCAGCCTCGACCAGCACATCAGCCAACTCCGCAAAAAAATCGAATCCGACCCCACCGACCCCCAACTCATCCAAACCGTCCACGGCGCGGGCTACCGCTACCCCTAATAACCGCTCCCGGAGGGACGACCTCCGTGTCTTCCCAAATCAGTGCGCACCAAGTCAGCTACCCTCTCCAATCCTCCAGCCGAAGTCCCAAAACCCGGCCAAACTCCTGCGTATTTCCGGTGATTAGGGTCAGCGCATGCTCGCGAGCATGTCCCGCGATCAGGGTATCCAGAGGACCAATCCGTTTACCCTTTCTCGTCAGCTCCTCACTGATCTCCGCAGAAACCCTCGCGGAAGTAACCGTAAAGGGAAGAACCTGCAAAGGTTCCAAAAAGGTAGCCAACGCCAAGAGATGCCGCTCAGGCGAAGACGAGTGCAGCGCGCCGTAGCGCAGCTCATGGTAGGAAATGCTAGAAAGAAACGCCGTCTTGCCAAGCAGCGCAGCGAAACGCTCCAGGACCGCTGGCTCCGCCCGCAAAATATCTATACACGTATCAGTATCGAGCAACACCATCACCACGACACGTCACGATGCTCGCCTTGTGGAGGTCGCGCAAAATCCTCTCCTACCGCCTGCTCCCGAATCGCTTCAATGTAACCCTTAGGCCAAGCATTGTCTTCCAAGACAGGACGAAGAATCAACGCACCCCCCTTTCGTTCAATCTCCACCCGCTTGGTGTCGAAACGAAACTCCTTCGGGATGCGAACCGCTTGGGAGCCGCCCGATGTGAAGACCGTAGTTTTCATCTGAAGATATACGTATATCCTAGCCGACCGAATTTCAATCAGGTTTTCCCCTTCGAATGACCATGCAGTCCGACTTCCTCTTCGCCCTCACCAACCCGCGAACCGAGAAAGCTCTCAAGCTGGAGGTGGAATCGATGGGGCTCGGCTGGCGCCTGAGCTATCAGCGGAAAGGGTTCGTGACCTTTAAGGGCGAGGAGCCTTTTACCCTCGACTCCCTGCAAGCAGAGATCGCTTGCGCGCGCCGACTCTGCCTCTCCCTCGGCAAAGCGGCCAGTCACGCAGAAGCCAAAGACCTTCTCGGCGAAATCAAGGTCCTTCACCAAGCTCGCTACCAAGACCGAGGCATGCGGGGGGTGCCTTTGGAAGCGGATAAGAACCATCCCCATCCCGACGAACTCGTGGGAACCATCGTCAAGCTGGGTGAAGAAGAGTTCTGGACCGGCATCCATCGTCACCAGAAACACCTGAGCAGAGACCCCGCAGGCGACGCCGGCCTCGTCATGCCGGAGACTTCCCCCTCCCGGGCATGGCTGAAGTTAGAAGAAGCCATCCGCTTCTTCGGTCTACAATTTTCTGAAAAGGACATCGCCGTCGAGCTCGGGGCCGCTCCCGGTGGCGTCGTGCTGGCCCTGCTCAACCGGGGCGTCTCCGTCATCGGTGTGGATCCCGCGAACTTGGACGACGTCGTCATGAAGCAAGCCATCCCCAAGCGATCCCAGGCACCACAGGACCAAGCCTGGTTCTACCACTGCCGCAAACCCGCGGCCCTCGTCAGCAAGAAAGAACTCGGCCGAGGAGTCACCTGGTTTCTCTCGGACATGAACCAATCCCCGGAAGTCATCCTCAAGGAGTGTGCCCGTTTTTGCCAAATGGCCCCCACCATCCGAGGAGCGCTCATGACGCTGAAACTGACCGACCCCACGCAAGTCGCCGAAAAAGAAGCCTGGTTCGCCACGCTCCGCGAAATGGAATTCTCAAAAATCCGCCTCCAACTCCTCCGCCCCCATCATCGAGAACTGGCGCTCTTGGCGCAGCGGTAATACCAAGCTGCAGAATTGGCTGGTAGAATGGCCGAGTGGATTTCGGGCCAGACCAAGGCGCGACGAGGGCGCGGTGCAGGCACCGTAACCGAGGAGCAACCCAGCGCTGTCTCGAAAGACACCGGCTCTTCCTTCCCCGCGCTTCAGCGCCTCTTCCCCACAACACCTTCCCTCCATTATACCAGCCAATTCTGGAGGTTGGTATAACTCGCAAAAGACCTAGTTCGTAGACTACCACCGGCTGGCCCGCCGCTGGCTTTCCCTCACGGATTCACAAAGAAACTCGACCGCCGCCCGTTTTGTCCTCGGCATGGAAAGATCCAGTTCCTGAAAGGCTTGCCGCAAGATCGGGAGCGTGGGCTGGTTGGCTGTCTTTTTGAGGACCGCCAAATCCTCTTCCCGGAGACTCTTGGCATAGGCCTTCTCCTGGGCCGCTCGGTAGCCAGCCACCACTCCCTCCACCAGCTCCGCCAGCGGCCGGGCGGTTTTCTTTTGGGCTGCCTTCTTTTTGGGGGCCCGCTTTTTGGGGGCTCTCGCCTGCAACTCCTTTCCGAGATCCTCGATCTTGCTCGGACCCAAGCCGTAAGCGTCCAAGACATCGGCCACCTTGTTGAAACGGGTGGCCTCCGCGCGCTTCCCGCCGGCTTGCACCTGGGCGGCCGTCTTTCGCAGGGCTCGGATGAGTTTTTCTAGTCGCATCGCTCTCCTAGGTGATGGAAGCCACCTTTTCGGCCAAGGCGTCGAAGGTGGCTCGTTGCGTCGAGTGCAAACCCGGGAAAGGCCCCGATTCCAAGGCAGCTCCGTTGAATCGCCGAATGACCCATTCCTCCTGCCAGTAGACCCCCACCCGCTGCTTCCAAACGATTTCGAGATCGTTCTCCAACTGCTTCAACTTGCGCTCCATCACCATGGTGAGGCCATTGGGAGGGGCGTGGTTGACGACCACCCCGGCGATTTTTAGCTGCACGCCTAATTTGTTACCAAGAGGACCGAGGCTTTTCAGAAGAATGGGCACGGCGTTCATGGAATAATCGTCTGGCACCACTGGCACCAAGACCGAGTCCGATGCCGCCAAGGCCGCCACCGAAGCGGCACTCAGCCGGGGTGGACAATCGATGAGGATGTAGTCGAAATACTCCTGCACAGCGGTCGACTGCAACCAACGGCGGAGGGCAAAGCGCGGGTCATGCTCGGTTTCTCCGATGGCCCATTTGAGAAGTTGGATCTCTTCCAGGGTTCCGAGATCTCCGTTCGCTCCCAGCAGGCGGACTAGCTCGAGCCCGGGCACAGGATGGGTGGCATGGGCCACCTCCAGTGGGAACTCGGGGTCATTCACCAGAAGACGATCCGTCATCCGCTTGGTCGCCACCAGCTCCCTGTAATCCCGGCCCTCGAGACAACCCGCGGTGAGCGTCCCTTGCCAATCGGCATCCACCATCAGGATGCGCGGTTCTCGTTCGCCCAGATGCGTCAAGGCCATCTTGGAAAGCGCGGCCGAGAGATTGACGGTCAGGGTGGTTTTCCCCACTCCGCCCTTGAGATTGAAGACCGAAATGATGCGAGCGGACTTCTCTTCCAAAGGGCGGGCTTCCGGCGCGCCCTCTTTCACGGGCCGCTGGATCCAGATCGACTTCGAGAGATCTTTCACGTGGTCCAAGACTTCTTCGGTCTCAGCAATCCGCGCCTTGAGCGCTTCCAATTCCCTCCTGAGCGCCCGCTGGGTGCGACCCGTCAGCCAGTGGGCCAGCCCCTTGCCCAACTTCGTTCCAAAGAGGAAAACCAAAACGGCTGCCATCCCCAGAACGAAGCCCAAAGCGGCCGCCTGCGGCTGGGACCGCAGAAAGGAAAGGATCTCGAGAAGGATCTCCATGCGCCACAAAGAATAGCACGACCCGCACCGAAATCGGGAGCAAAAAAGGGGGAGAACCCATTCTTCCAACCCGGAAAACGCCAAGAGTTACATTCCCGGCCATCTTCTCAACTTCACATAATCCACCTTCGCCTCATGCCGATTGTCCACAGGAATCCGCTTCACCAAACGCACTTCATCCACCGGCACTTCTCCTAACACTGCCCGCACCTGCCCTTCGCAGAGGGAAGCCCCAGCCATCGTTTCCACAAATACCCAGCGCCTCCCTCCGATCTCCACAAACGCGCTTCGAGCCACGCCCTCCAAACCATCGACGCGCACCTCCACCTCAAAGGGATACCAATACCGCCCCTCCACCTCCACGCCTGCCGACAGCCGACCCAGCAACCAGAGACGCCCCCTTTCATCCAACACACCCGCATCGCCAGTCCGATGCCAGGTTTCGCCATCGACACGGAACTTCGTCTCCTCGTCACCCACGCCATCGAGGTAGCCCTGAAGCACATGATCGCCTGCTACAACGATCTCCCCCCGACCACGCACGAGGCGAGCAAACTCCCCCTTCGTCATCGCCGCCAAAGGCTGACCTCCTCTATCCTCGACGATAGCCAACCGCACCTCCGGCACCGGTTTTCCCACCAAGAGCCCCCGTCCTTCACGCATCCTCTCCCAATCTCGTTCCTCGATTTCACCCTCTTCCACATGCGCCATCGGCTCAGCTTCGGTCGAACCATACACCGAATACACCGACATCTCTGGACGAGCTTCCCGAAGTGCTCGCAACAAAGACGGAAAGACAGGCGCCCCGCCCGTGTAAATGGCCTGGAATGCCGGGAACGCCTTTCCTCGTAACAGGGCCTGAAACAACGCTGGCGAAGCAGCACAACGAGTCACCCGCTCTACGGCCACCTGCGCGATGATCCGCTCCGCCTGGACCCGCGCCGGATGACGCAGATCCATATCCGCAATGACAGAAGTCAGCCCCGATGCCAAATTCGCAATGGCGAACACCGGCAGCGTGATCAAATCCACTTCTCCTTCCCGTAGCGAAATCGACGAAGCCAAGGCGCGATGCTGCGCCAGCAAGAAGCCCTGCGATCGCACCGCTGCCTTCGGCCCACCCGTAGTGCCGCTGGTAAACGTGACCAAAGCCGGATGCGTGGACTCCACCGCTTCTGCCTCAACGCCTTTCGCCGGCACCCATCGCCTCACCCTCGGACTCCATCCTCCCGCCTGCCAGACAACGGGAATCCGTCGCAAAGCCGGATAAAGCATACGCAGCCAGCCCGCTAATGGGCTCACCACCAGCGCCTTAGGACGCAGGCGTTGGCAACAGCGATTCACAAAATCCGGCCCACGTGAAGGATCTACAATCACCGCCACCAGACCCGCGCGCCAGGCAGCTAACAGAATTTCATAAAACCCGATCCCAACCGGATGCAAAATCACCACACCGTCCCCTGGCTGCAGTCCCGCCGCCCGGAATTCCCCCGAAAACCCACGCACCCGTTCCGCCAACTCACGATAGGAAACAACACGCCGTCGAGGCCGGGATTCCACCAGCGCCGCTCTCTCCGGAGCGCGTTCCGCCCAGTCATCGAGCAAAATCGACAGATTCATCTTGTCACCTCCTTGGCAAAAAGAGCATAGCGTCGAAACACTTGGTCACCAAAGCGCGAACTGAGTCTTCGCGAGGCATTGTTCTCGTGCTGCATCACATGCAAGGCCTTACGAAAGCCTGCTCGCCGACCCGCCGCCTGCACCCGCGACACCAGCACACTGCCTAGCCCCGCCAAGTCACGTTTCGGTCGCACCGCCAGCGTCTTCAGAATCAGGGAAGGCTCTCGACCCGCTTGCACCGCCGCCAAGTCGGGCAAGGCGAACAAAAATCCTTCCAATCTATCCTCTCTCTCCGCCAGAGCTACCAGCTCCGGTCGCACATGAGGAGCCATCTTCCCATAGGCTGCCAGGAACTCCTCCCTCTCCAACGGCGTGTAGAGATAATTCTGCGCAAACGCTTCCAAGCAAACAGCAAAAATCCTCTCCAGCTCCCCGCCGAAGCGATTCCGATCAAGCGAGCGAAACTGAATACCTCGTGCAGCCAATCGATTCTCAATATGCCCCAAATCCGGCGACTCCGTCAACGGCACCTCCGAAGAACTATAGGTCGCCAACTCGGAGAAGCCTGCCATCCGAAAATCCTCCACCCACGCCTCCGGATTCCGAGGCTCTAGGAAAAACGGAGGACGCCCATCGCTTTCCACTACCAACCGATGCGGTCGCCAGGTGTTGCCATTCATGGGACCGACCACGGCCTCAACCCCGCGCTCCCCCAAAAGCGCAACCGCCTGCTCCAGCAATCCGCGCCCCGCCTCCCGCTCCACCGCCGCATACGCACCCACACAACCCATTCGACGCCCCGGCAGCGCAGGCACCTTCGACCACCACAAGCCGCAATGAGCCCCCGGCACACACAACCACGCATCCGCACCTTGCTGCGCCGCCTCGTAGGGCGCTTCTCCATCCGGAAACTCGTCTCGCAGAAAAAGGTCCGGCTTCATAACGGCAAAAGAAACGCCCCCAGGGAAACCCCTCCCGCCGCCACGGCCTTCCAAGACCAGTTCCAGCCATTGCCTGCCCTGCGCCAGCCGAAACGATAAAAAACCACCATCGCGCCCACGAGCCCCGACAGCCCGAAAATCACCCCGAGCCAGCCATCCCATGCAAAACGGCGCAACGCCAGCCAAGGCAGCAGCAACCCCAGCAAAGGCTTCGCCAGACCCAAGTTCCAGCCCACGCCCGACAGCCCCAAAAAACGTCGCGTGCCCACATGCATCAGCCCGAGCAGCACAGCACTCGCCAGAACATGCCCGGCCAGCGCACCGGCATAGGAAACCAGGTTCAACTCATACAAGAGCAACCAGACCAAGCTCGGCGCCGCCACCGCAGCGATCTCCCTCAGCCCATGCTGTAGACTCTTGCGATCAGCGATGGCGCGCGTCGTCACAAGATGCACCGCGAACAATACCAGGGGCGGCCATAGGAACGTCGCGCCCCCCAGCGTCGCACAAGCATAGCCAAAAAGAACCGCCGCCAGCAATCCGCCGCCATCCAGACTACTCGACCGGCGCAGCAGTAGCACCAGAGCGAAGAGCGCCACCACGAAGACCACCGAAACCACCTGCCCCAAAAGCGACCGCTCCAACGCTCGATCCAGCACCAACCAGAGCCCCACTGGCAAAACAAAATTGTCCCACCCATCGCCCAGCAATCCCTCGATCACCATACCAAGCAAAGCGATCGCCAAGGCCACCAAGACACAGGTCCACCGCGTCTCCTCCGTCCCCAGCAAGAGGCCGAGATGCGCCAGCAGAAATGCTGTCAGGAAAAAGAGCGCCGAACCCTCGACCGACTTCGTTCCCTTCCAGGTCGTATAGGACACCCTCCCGTATCGCACACCACCCACCGCGCCCACCGCATCCGCCAGCGCCAGAATCCCCACTGGAATCACAAAGGCCATGGCATCGCCACGCGCCGTCGTGAAGACCGTCGCCACGCCCAGCGGAAACAACAGATCGCCGAGCGATTGCCGTTCCACGCCATGCAGCGCCTTGCCCAGCTCCAGCCGACGAAGCCCCGCCAGCACCGCCACAGCCAGACCGGCCAGAATCCAGACCGAGAGCGGCGAAGAAAAAAGCCACGGAAATCCCAGGCACCCCAGCCCGAGTCCGACATGCACCGCTTTTCTCGATAACTCCGGCGACCAACCAAAACGCGGCACCAGCGCCATCCAAGCCACCATTCCCAAAAGCACCCCCGCCATGCCGATCGCATCAGCCATCCGTCACCTCCTCCACCACAAAGCGACTGTAAAAAAACGCCGGATCACGCTGAAAGAGACGCGCCGCTTCCTCCTCCAAAGGTCGCAACCGATGCGCCAACGACTCCGGTCGGCTTCGCGGTGCCAGCATGTTCCAGTAAGCCAATCGAGCTCCCCCCCTCGCCCGCGATAGCAAAGACCGCAGCACAGACTCCGTAGCATCCGCGCTCATGTACTCGAAGATATCGCTGAGATTGAAAGCATCGAACCTCGCTTCTTTCACACCCTCAACTGGCCCTCGATGAATCTCCAGCCGCCCCTCAGCCAAGGCTTCGCGAATACGCGGGAAGTTCTCCTCTCGGAATGTTGGTGGCAGACAATCGCCATACGCGCCGTTTAGAATAAACCGAAGATAGGGATTGGCGGACGGATCCAGTTCCACCAAGGCATGACGGACCCGCCCACGAATCCGTTCCGCTACCGAGCCTTCCACATAGCGAAAAAAGGCCGGATCGCGGCCCAGCCAACCCATCACGCGACGCGAGAAGAACACCGCAAAGAGCGCCCGCCAGCGACGGTTGTCCCAGACCTCATCGTGAAAGCGCCGACGCTCCTCCCTACTTCTCGACTCCAGCAGTTCCGCCACCCGTCTACGGGAATGGCACAAGGGCAGCACCACCCGACGGAACATCGCGAAGTAGCGCTCGAACTTTCCATCACTCGCCGGACTGCGCGCTTTTTCCCAATCACAAGCATCCCAGAAAGCACACGCCTCCGAGGACAACCCCTCCCGGCAACGCCGATACAAAACTGCCCGATCCCCACAAGCTCGCACGCCCAGCAACTGCAAGAGCTCCTGCCACTCCAAACAACCAAACGCCGCCACACGCAGCTCTAGACACGCAATCTGCGCCGGATTCAGCTCTGCGGCTAAGACCGACTCCGCCCCCGCTGCCAGCAGAGCCAAACTATTATCGCCCGATGCTCCAATGCTCAGACAGCGCCTCCCCCTTGGTTGCAAGGCAGCCACCAGTATCTCCGCATCCTCCCAGGGAAACGCATAGCGAATGCGATCGAAGGCCGCGTGTTCTTGCACTTCGCTGCTCACGAGGGAAATCGGCGCACCACGCCACTGGCTCCATCTAGTTCCACTTCATCGCCTTCCTGCAGCGCTTCACAAATTCCCGTCAAGCCCACCACGCAAGGCAGTCCCAGCTCGCGCGAGACAATCGCCGAATGCGAAAGCACACTGCCACGCTCGACGAGGAGACCCGCCGCCGCCGTGAACAAAACGATCCATCCGGGATCAGTCTGTCGCGCCACCAAAATCTCTCCCGCCCGCAACGTTACTCCCTGCGGATTCTCCACTACGCGCACCTTTCCACGCACCACACCCGGCGAAGCCCCCGTACCTCGCAAATCTCCCTCCAGCACTTTATGGGTCAGTTCCGCCTGCAAGGCATTTCGCCAAAGTGGGCCACGGGTTTCAAAACGGTCCGGCGGCGTTGGCTGCTCGCGATACTCTCTGAAAAGCCGCTTCCGCTCCTCTGCCATCCCGCGCAAATCGTCTCCTGCTCTCCTCGCCTCGAACACCCCCACCACCTCCTCCATCTCCAGAAAGAACACATCTTCCGCATCTGCCAATCGACCATCCGCCGCCAACCGTCGTCCCATAGCTCGCGCCAAATCCCGCACACGACCAAAGACCCGCGTCCGCTCAAATCGCAGATTCTCCCGATCCCGGACCCGCGCCACTGCCCATTCGGCCACGCGCCGGAAAATCCAGCGCCCGAACGGGTTCTCGATTCTTCTCTCTTCCAGGGACTCCTCCGCCGAAGGCTCGCGCGGCGATAAAGCCAACGCTCCGATACCGGCCAACAGCGTCGAAGGATCATCACGTAAGTTCCGACTCTCCAACTTCAACTCCTCCAGACAACGGTCGCCGAAACGATCCAAGTAGGCTTGGTAGGCCTTGCCTACCTCTTCCAGCTCGCGCAATCGAGCCTCCCGCCGTTGCCAGGGCTGCTCGGAATCAATCAGAAACCGCGCCGTTTCTTCTTCGATCATAGCGGCCATTTCCCGCATCCGCCTAGCAGGCTCCGCACTCACGACACCACCAACACGTGAGACCAAGCGATTCGCGTAATCACCACCCGCATCCTTGGCCCACTTTTTCGCCAGCCCTTTCAGAACCCCGTAAGCGATCATCGCCAGAAAGTCGTTTACCAGCGGCGCGTCCCAGCGCGTCAGCAGTCGTTTCTCTAGATCGCGATACGCCGCCGCCAACTCCTCTCCACGCATCGCACCCGGATCGCACGGAGCGAGCGCTCGGTTCAATCGACGATAAAACGCACGAATCCGCCCACGCAGCGTAAATTGCCCCCAGACCACGCCAGCCAAAGTCCGCCCCAACGCCAGGGCATCCGCCACAGGATGTGTTTTCGCCTCTACCATCACCTTCTCCACCAGCTCTTCAGGTAAAGGCTCGCGCACGCCCATCATCTGCTCCATAAAGCCGCGATTCAGCGAAAAGCCCGGCAAGAGCGCCAGCACGCGATACCAACTCAGCAGGTTGTAATACACCCGCCCCCGCACCTGCCCGATCATCTCCTCAAAGACCGCCTCACTGCGGAAGATCCGTCGCTTGGGCACCTGAAGAATCCGGCAGAACGCGCGATACACTTCTGCATAAGCTTTACGGGCAAAGGAGTAGGTCAGCGGCGTCGTGATACCGGAATAACTCTCCGCAATGTTGCTGTTATCCCAAACGCGAAGCGTATCCTCTGGGTCCGGCAACTGCCCGAGCGTGGTGATCGGCCTCGATTGCAAGAGCCAGAGTTTCCCCGCCGCATCGAAGGCCCACTCAATATCCTGCGGCACGCCGAAGAACTGTTCGCAAGCCCGCGCCAGATCCGCCACCTGCATCGCCTCGTGCTCGCGCAGCACGTCCGGCCCCGCTACACGCTCCGCTTCTTCCGCCACCTGCCAATCCTCACCCTCCGCCTCACCGGAAACCAAAGCCTCCCCCAAGCCGCGCACTGCCGAAAGACGCACCAGGGAGCGCCGACCGCTGAGGGGATCTGCCGAAAAGGCCACTCCTGCCTTCTCGGCCTGAATCATCCGCTGCACCAGCACCGCCATGGAACGGGGTTCTTCACGACCTCGGCTCTCGCGATACAACGCCACGCGAGCCGCACGACCACTCGCCCGCACCGCCTCGATCCGTTCGGCAACCCGCTCCGGCGGCGCATTCAAGAAGCTATCAAACTGTCCCGCAAACGAGTCACTGGCCCCATCCTCATCACCCGCCGAAGACCGCACCGCAAAGACTTCGCCACCCAAACGCGCCAAAGCCTCCGGCAACCCCACTTCCTCCCTGCCCTCCAGCACCACAAACCATGGCGGAATCGACAATCCGCTTTGCGCCAAAGCCACCAAGGCCGCCGCTTTCCCGCCCAGCGGATGGTCACCCGAGATCTCTTCTGGAAAACGAATTTTCATCGCACCACCTCCTGCAACCACAAAGGGGCCAACCCCACTCCGAGATACAGCGCAATCGTCATCGACCCGGCCGCCCCCTCCAACACCTTGCCGGACGAACCTCGGCGGAAGCGAAGCGTCGCAAAACCACAAGCCACCAGTCCAGTCAGTAAAAGAACAATCGCCGTCACCATACCACTCACATACCACGCCGCCAACAGCGCGAATATCACTACCGCCAGCAGACAACCCCACCAAACGCGGAGCGCTTGCCCCGCCCCCCAGAGCTTCGAATACGTCGGCACACCCTCTTCCTCATCCTCCACACGACGTATCTTCCGCCCCAGCTCGATCACCAGACCATTGGCAAAACTCGCCGCCAGAAACCACGTCAGCCCCAAGCTCGGCGGCTTGCCCAGCGGCAGCCACAAGCAGGCCGTGGCGAACCAATCCACGATCGGCATGATGAGCATGTGGGTCCACAAATACGTAATCGGCCGCGCCTTCAACCATTCCGGAGCGAAGAACTCCACGCTCATAAGCGAAAGATACGCCCAGCCGAAAAATAAACCCCACAGCAATCCCACGTGCAGCCAAACCACAAGCCCTGCTTGGAGTAAAGCGCACAGGATGAAGATCAGCCGCAACTCACCCAGCGATACCAACCCACGCGGCACCGGCCGATACGGACGCCAACGCCGATCCTCCTCCGCATCCTTGAATTCATCCGCAATCCGCAGCTGCAGGAAGAAAAGCAAGCAAACCCCGAAAGCCACCACCCAAGCTCGCCAAGGCACCTCCGCCACCCCCGTCAAGAGCGCCGAATACGCTACCGCTCCCGCGCTGAACGCCAAGACCAACGGGCCATGCGCCGCGAGCGGAAAACGCTCCTTCTGGTACATCCACCACTTCTGCATGGCTTCGATCATAGTTCGCCGCAAGCAGCCCAGTCCAATCGATCATTTGGATAGAATCATTGATTCTAGGAATGTTTTCGCGCCAGCTTCTGGTGTGCGCGGGTGAATTCTCCAGCCGCCAAGGCCCCAATGATCGACAATTCCCCACCCAGCAGCGTCCCACAGCAAACCTCCGCCAAGGCCCGCGCCTTCCCCGTTCCCGACAATCCCAGAAGCTCCAGTGCCGCTCGCTGACTTGGTAATCCTGTCCCGCCGCCCACACTGCCAATCATCAACGCGGGCAGCGTCACCGACGCATAGAGGTCTCCGCCCTCCGTCAGCTCAAATCGCGTCACACCCACTGCGCTTTCCGCCACACAAGCTACATCCTGACCCGTCGCCAGATAGAACGCCGCCAAGCCATTGGCAAAATGGCCTTGCACCCCCAGCGTTCCGCTCAGCACTCCACCCACAGCTGACACCCGCCAGTACTCCGTCATCGCCTGAGCCGAACAATGCAGAAATTTCTCCACCAAGGCCGACGGCAACACCGCCTCTGCTGTCACTTTTTTGCCCCGCGTATCCGTGAAGGCTTTCGCGCTCGCCTTCTTATCACCGGAAAGATTGCCTTCGACATACATCGCTCGAATCGGCACCGGAGACTCTTGATCGATAAAGGCACAAACCGCCTCCGCCGCGATCGTGACCATATTCTGCCCGGACGCATCACCGGTAAAGAACTCTAGCGAGAGATACACATGATTGCCCTCCACTGTCACCGCCACATCCCGCAACTCTCCATGCGATGTCGTAGTCCCGGCGACACGCTTCAGCGCCTCCAATTGCTCCGTCACCCAAACCAAAAACCGCCCCGCATCCCCGATGGTATCAAAGAGGAAGGCCGGCGCGCGCGCCACCGATTCATAGACCACCATCGCCGAGCAGCCCCCCGCCGCATTCAGCAGGCAAATCCCGCGATGATAGCTCGCCACCAACGCCGCCTCGGAAGTCGCCAAGGGAATAGGGTACTCTCCCTGCGCGTGCAGGCCGTTCACCCGGAGCGGCCCCGCGATCCCCGTGGGAATCTTCGTCGTCCCAATGAAATTCTCGATATTCCCGGCAAAGGCTCCTGCATTCGCCTGCGTCCAGCTATCCCAGAGCGCGGGGTTGGAAGTCGCCCCTAGCCGCTTCCACAAACGCTCCACACGAGAAGGATCTGTCGAAGCACTCGGCCAAAACGAACGTGGAGCATCCCCCCCGTGAGGCAACAACTGCTCTGCCACCTCCTCGGGATCGCGACCACCCAGCAGCTCTCGGACATAATCACGCGTCAGCCCCTGTTTTCCGCTGTCCATGGAACAGAGTCGTTGATTCCCCGAAAGCGGCAAGTTGTCTGTCCTGCAGTCGGCGGCCATACGCCCCTTGCACAGCCTCTTTCACAAGGCACCCCGCACCCATCGCATAGACTCCCCACCCCCATCTGCCATGGGCAGCAGCACCAGCTCGGGAACTTCGTAGGGATGGTAGGTGGCCAGATAAGACTCAAGACTCCAGCGCGTCTTTCTTTTCCATCGCGGTCTTGGCGATGGCCACAATCTCCCCCTCCTGCTGGATCTTCCCCTCCCACACGTAGATCGACTCCGCAGCAGGCAGCAAATTCACGCGCGTCGCGAGTTGAGATTCCACGAGAGCCGTGCCGCGCTGTCGCGAGATCCGAAAAGATCAGAAGAGCGATAGCAATTGTTGCTTCGCCTGATCGAAGAGCGTGGTCTGTTGGAAAACGTTTTTGAGGCCCTACAGGAAGCCGCCCGACCCTCGCACGCGGCGGCCCAAAAAAGGGCAAAAAAGTCCTGAAAACCTTCCTCAGCCCCTAATCCTGAAGGGTTTCCAACTCGTCAGCGTAGCCCGTCATCTCGAGGTAGCCCTCTCCCTCATGGCTTCCCTTGGCCTTCACCACGCCCTCCCAGTAGCCGATCGGCTCCAAGACGAGTTCCTGTGCCGGAAAGACCGCTTTCACTTCCAGATCCACCCCTTGGCTGGGCACCCGCAGGGTCCAATCGATGGGATACTCCCCTTCGGTCCGGGGGCTTTTCCAGGTCCGGCGCGGGAGCAAATCGAAGTCGTTTTTCTTGAGGTGGATTGGCTCCCCCTCGCGGGGAATCCAGGTCCCGCTCGACATGGGGTCGGCGCTCCCATCGGACTGCCGCAGCTGGTAGAGCATCAGGCTATCGCCATTGGCGAATTGGAGGGAGAACCAATCCCAGCCCACTTGGTTGCTGGCCAGTTGGTTCGAGCCCCACTCTCGATCCAGCCAAACTTCGCCCGAGACAGACTCCGCTTTCCGACCCGGCTTCGCCACCAGCGTGCCCGTGGCTTGGAGTCGCGGAAAGGTGTAATAATGGGTGGCATTGCCGAGACCGACCGCTTTTTGGCTGACTCCATTCTGGCCGTTGAAAATCGGCCCTCGCGTCGGACGCAGAGTCAGCTCCAGCCGCCGTCCCTCGCTCTCCGCGATAACGTGAAAGCCGCCGTCCTCGGTCAGATGAAGCTCCCAGTCCTTCAGAAAAACGAGCTGGGTTGAACCGGGCCGGCCCACACCCGAGCCGCCGAAGGCCCCTCGATCGATCTCCTGCGTGTACCAGAACGCTCGCGCCCGCAGATCACTCAAGGCGAAGTGTCCAAACTGGAAATGATCCCGCACAAAGCGGGAGGCCACCGCCACCGAACCGGGCGGTCGCAGCCCTTGGCGAAAAAAGGTGATCTGAAAACCGTAGGGGCGCCCTTCCTCGGTCGCGAGGTGGCCCGTGAAATACCACCACTCCGTCTTGAAGGCGTCGTGGGCGTAGTGGTCCGCCGGGAATTGGTATTCCCAACCGGGCAGGGCCTTTTGCCATTCGGGCCATTCGGTCGCGAGGGCCCCCAGGGGGGCCTGGCTCAGAAGGAGGAGCAGCCAGAATTTCATTCGGTTCGGAGGGAGGAGGCGATGGGTTGGCTGGCGGCGGCCTTGGCCGGGAGGAGGCTGGCCACGATGGCCGCCAACGTGGCCGCGAGCGGTGTCAGCAAGAGGTCGGTCAGATTGGGGGCAAACTGGATGGTCCAGCCGAAGAAGGCCCGGTTGACGACCCAGGTCAGAATGAGCGCCAGCCCAAAACCGCACCCCACCCCCACCAGACTGCTGACCAGTCCGATGCAACCCGCCTCCGTCCAATGGAGCGCTTGCACCTGCCAGGGGCTGCCGCCGAGGGAGCGCAGGACGGAGACCTCTCGCGCCCGCTCTCGGATAAGCGTGGTCAGCGTCAGCACGATCCCCAAGACCGCCACCACGAGCGCGACCCCCCGCAGCGCATACGTGATGGCAAAGGTCTGGTCGAAGATTTCAAAGACCCGCTCCCGGAGCGTTCGATTGGAGTAGATCTGGAGCGCCCCCTCTCCCGCCGCCAACTCCCGGATCTTCTCGATCGCCCGCTCCGGCGGGAGAGGGCCGCGCAAGGTCAGGGACAGGGAGTGAAAACGATCCTCTTGCCAGAGCGAGCGGAAGTGCTCCCGCCAGAGCACGATGCGACCCCGGTCATCCGAGTAGTCGAAGTAAACGCCCGCGATCTGGAACTCCCTCTCCCCCTGCGGCGTGGGGAGCCAAATCGAATCGCCTTCGCCAACCTGAAAGCGCCTCGCGTAGGCCTCTGAGACCATGACTGCCCCCTCCTCCTGGGCCGCTTGGAACTTCTGCAAGTGGTCGCCTCCGAGAAAGCGATAGCGGTTGCCATCCCGGGCATCGATGACCCGCAGCGTGGTGGCCTCGCCATCGACCAAGGTCAGCGGGACCTCGCGGACGGTCTCCGTTTTCTCGACCCACTCGGCCTGCTGGAGTTTCTGGTAGAGCGTGGTGGGGAAGAGGGATTGCAGCCCGAGCACTTCGTTGGCAGCGGGCGTCAGGTAGAGGTCGGCGTGCATGCTCTGGCCGATCCAGGTGCCCACGGTGTCGCGGAAGCTGGCGATCATCAACGTGACGCCCGTCGTCATGGCAAGGGCCGTCATGAGGGCCGCGATGGTGACCCCGCTCCGATGAAGCGAACGCTGGAAGGTCTGAAACCCGAGCTGAAGGGAGACCGGGAAGACGAGCGAGCTGCGGAGAATCCCCTTGCCCAAACGATCTGCCACCCAGGGGCAAGGCAGGGCACAGCCAAAGGTCAGGCTGAGACAAGCCAGGAAGCTTAACCAAGGCGGACCCGTTTCCAGCGCCAGCCAACTCAGCAGCCCGGCCAAGCCAATGAGAAGCAAGCCCCAAAGGGCCATACCCGCCACCCGTCCAAGCTGGCGCTCTTGCAGTCGACCGGGATGCAAGGCCTGGACCGGATCGACCCGGGCCGCCTCTGCGGCCGGCGCGAGGCTGCCCACCACGCAGGCCGTCAAGCCCGCCAGCGCGCCCCAGACGAAGTCCGTCGGCGCCAGAGCCAAGTTCTCGATCGTGAGGAGCAAGTAGTGCGCGCTGATGGTCTCTCCCACCGCACTCGTGAGCGCCCGCGCCAGGAGAATTCCGCCCAGACTGCCCAAAACGATCCCGAGCGCTCCGAAGCAGAGAGCCTCGCCCAGAAAGAGGCCTCGAATCTGAGCCGGGCTGGCGCCGAGGCTTTTCAGCGTGCCGATCTCGGGTCGACGTTGCACCACCGACGCCACCGAAGTGCTGTAGACCAGGAACACCCCCACCAAGAGGGCGATCAAGCTGAGCGCGGTCAGGTTGAGCTGGAAGCCCGAAAGCATGTTCCCGACCTGGCGACTGCGGGCTTCGGGCGGCGCGATGGCCAGATTGGCCTGGCCCAGTTGACCGCGGAGGCGCTCGATCATGAGGTCGATCTCCCGGGGATTTTCCAGCCGGACTTGGACAGAGGAAAGCCCTCCCACCCGGCCCAAGAGTTCTTGGGCCCACCCAATGTCCATGATGGCTTGGTGACTGGATTGGCCACTGCCCAAAAAGGCCTCGGAGCCCATCGCGCTGACCTGGACTTCAACCCGTCGGCCATCGATTTCCAGCAAGACGGCCTCCCCTTCGACCAAGCCGCAGCGTTCCCTCATCGCCTCACTCAGCGAGACGGTGGCCGCCTGGGAAAGAAAGGCTTCGGTGTCGAACTCCCCGGTAAAGCCCTCTTCGGTCTGAGGCGGGAGGAAGGGGGCGTTCGTGAACAGATCCACCCCGAAGAGATGGAGGTACTCCCCGGGGTGCTCGGGAAGCACGGCATAGCCTTCCACCAAGGGAGTGGCGGCCGCGATGCCCTCGACCTGGGCCACCTGGGGGAAGAAGTCTTCATCCAAGTCCTCCGTCCGGGCGGAGACCACTAGGTGGCTGCGACCGCTCACCACGTCGAGCGTCGATTGAAAGGCCGCCGTCGCGCTGGTGTTGGTGATGCGGATGGCCAGGAAGACCGCCACTCCCAGCGCGATGCTCACCACGGTGAGAACACTGACCAGGGGACGATCCCGGAGGCGACGCAGGATCAGCAGTTGGAAAAGACTCCAGAGCACCGGAAAAACTACGCACCCCGGGGCAGCCTGGAACCCTCCTTCCGGTGCGCCGCGCTCAGGAAAGGGGCGGCGATTGATGAGCCGCCTCATGTTCGATCCCGATGGCGTCTTCGAGCGCCGACTGGACCGCTTGCAGCTTGACCGCGTCCTTGAGGGGCTCGTGCCGTTCGTCCAAAATGGAGAAGCTATCGAGAGCCGCCCCTTTTTCAGTGTGAATCCGCGCCTGGACCACTTCCAGATCCAAAGTCCGCAGGGTAAAGAAGAGATCGAAAAGCAGTCCAATCCGGTCCTGCGCCTGGACTTCCACCGTGGTGACCTTCGGGTCGTTTGTCTGCACGTAGACCCGCTGGGGAAAGCCGACCAGGCCCACCTTACGTGTCCGGACATGCCCGGAAGCTCGCTGCAAGAGGTCACCGAAAAGCGATTCGGTCGGCTGGCAGGTTTTCGCGAGATCCGCCTCGAACTGGCGGAGGATTCGCTTTGAGCGGACCGGCTCAAAGTTGGTGGTGCGGACGTGGAAGATATCGAGCACCAGTCCATCCACTCGGGTGAAAATGTCCGCCCGCATGACCGTCAGGTTCTGGGCAGCCAAAGCCGCAGCGATGCTCGCCAGGAGCAGCTCCCTCTCCTCCGAGCAAACCAGCAGCTCACTCGTTCCCCGGTTCGGGTGTTCGACCCAAGTGATGGAGGGCGTGACGCAAGCCTCTCCGCTCGACTCGAGGAGGTCCCGATGCTCTTTCACCATGCGGATGTGGCGGGCGATGGCCTCCGAATCCGGGCGGTAAAAGTAGTGCTCCGGCATGTAGGCGAAATGCGCCTTGGTCTCGGCCGCGAAGGTCTCCGGCAAAAGGCGGTCCACCTCCTTGCGGACCTCGGCCAAGGGCCGGCTGAAGCGACTGTGAAAAGCCTGCTGGTCCTCGAAGTAGCCGGTCGTGTGACGATAGAGCCGCAGCATCAAGCTCTCTTTCCAAGAGGACCAGGCTTCCTCATTCGTCCCTTTCGAATCAGCGTAGGTGAAAATGAGGAGCGCATCGAGATGGAGTTGGCTGCGTGTGATCTTAGCGAACTCGATGACCACTTCCGGGTCGTCGATGTTCTTGGTGGTGGCCGTTCTCCAAAAGGTCAGATGGTGATCCACCAGGAACATGAGCAGGCGACGTCGATCCGACTTGATCTGCAAGCGCTTGGCCACTTGGCTGGCTAGCATGGCGCTGCCGTCCTCGTGCCGCCGCACGTTCTCGGCCCGGCCCGTGTCGTGCAGGATGAGGGCGAGGTAGAGGATGAAGGGCTCGGGGAAGTCGCGGAAGAGCTTTTGCAAGAGCCCGAGGCTTTGGTGATCGGTGTCGAGCAGGCCATCCATTTCATCAATGCAGCGGAGGGTGTGCTCGTCCGCGGTGTAGCGGTGGAAGAACTCGTGCTGCACCAGGCAGGTCAGCTTTCCAAACTCGGGGAGGTAGCGACCGAGAAAGTCCAGCCGATGCATCCGGCGAAGCGTCGGACCGACCTCGCCTTTGCGGCTCAGGATCGATTCAAAAACGGCCCGGTGGTCGGCGTGGTAGCGGAATTCCTGATCGACCTTCAGCAGCTGCGCCGTGAAGAGCTGCACCAGCTCGGGCGAGAAGCGCAGGTAGCGGAGCTGGGTGTGCTGGAAGACCCGCATGATGCGCCCGGGGTCCTGAAAGAAGATCTCATCGTGCTCTGGGAAGATCCGGCTCTCGCGGGAGAAGAACCCATCAAAGTGTTCTTCCCGAGCGTTTTTGAGGGAGAAGAGCCCGCGAAAACCTTCCCGCTCTTCCTCCTCCACCTCGATTTGGAAGGCATCCAAGACCGCGTTCACATGATGAAGTAAGGCCCGCGTGTGGGTGTAGTAATCCCGCATAAAAGCCTCAATCTTCCGGAGGATGGTGTGCTGAGGGTAGGCGAAATTCTTGGCGACCACGCCCTGCATTTGGAGGGTCAAGAGGTCATTGCCCCGCCCATACTCATAATGCAGCTCATTGCGCACTCGCAGAAGGAAGTCATAGGCCCGCTGCAATTCATTGAAACTCCGCTCGGCCAGATAGCCCTCCTCCACCAAGACCTGAAGATCGAGCGTGTTGCGCTTGACCCAGGTGATCCAGATCATGTTTTGGTAATCGCGCAGGCCCCCGGCACTCTGCTTCACATTGGGTTCCTGCAAGAAGACCGTATTGAACCATTTCTTGCGACGGGTCCGGATATCGTCCACGCGGATTTTCAAGTAGTCGGCCTCCTTGCGGTCGATGCAGCTCTTGCGAAAGCTTGCTTGCAGGGAGTCAAAGAGCGCTTGCTTGCCCCAAAGAAAGCGCGCCTCGATGAGAGAAGACTTGGTCTGGTTATCTGCACTGGCTTGCTGTAGAGTCTGCTTGAGCGTGCGGGTGGCATGCCCCACCTTGAAGCCCACGTCCCAAAGCATGTAGAGAATCTCTTCGATGAAGTCCTGAGTGCTTTTGGGGAGCGAGGCGGAGCCCACGATGAAGTGGAGATCGATGTCACTGGAGGGATTGAGAAGACCCCGGCCGTAGCCTCCGGTGGCCACCATGGCGATGTGGGCCACTTGGCGTTTGCCCCCATTCTCCTCCAAAAGCGCCGTCTCGAAGAGATTCACCAAGACCACATCGAGCAAGGAGGAGCGTCGCTGGCAGATCTCGATCCCTCCCTCGCCCGCCTTGTGAGCCATCCGGATGCGGTATTCCTCCAGCTTGAGGAACCGCTTGTAAACGCGGATCAGCTCCGTGCGCGAGCGGCTCCGCTTCTTGGCTGGGAGAAGCTGCTCACTGGCGTGGGCCTGGACTTTCGCTCGATTGCCTTTTTCCCGGTCTGGGGACATCAACCCAAGAGCGTTAGGCGAGCGAAAAGCTGTCTTCCGCTGGTCCCGCTCCTGCCTGCCGCACCGCCACCCCATTGGCAGCCAAGTGAGTCAGGCAGTGGTAGACATCTTCGGTCTCGGCCCCCAAAGCCTCCGCCACCGTCTCCGCTGGGCAGGCCTCCGCCCGAAGGGCGCCCTTGACCCGGCCGAGCAGATCCAGGAATTGCGTGGCGGCCTTCTTGCCCGCCTCCACTCCCGGTTGGTGGTAGGCATTGATGTTGACCAAACTGGCGTAGAAGCTGACCGCCCGTTCGAAGAGAGCGATCAAAAGCCCCAGGTTGGCGGCATCCACCTGTGGGATACTCAAGGTCAGGTTCTCGCGACCACTGCCACTGAGGGCCGAGCGGGTCCCGCGGAGGAATCCTTGCAAGTAATCGCCGCTGGTCGCTCCGGGATCGACCTCCATGGACTCGCCACTCCGGGCCTCGCGGACCTCGATGAAGGTCGCAAAGAAATTGTTCACTCCATCCCGGAGCTGTTGGACATAGGCATGCTGGTCGGTCGAACCCTTGTTCCCGTAGACCGCGATTCCCTGATGAACGAGCTTGCCATCGAGATCGTGCTCCTTGCCCAAGGACTCCATCACCAGTTGCTGGAGGTATTTCGAAAAGAGCACCAGGCGGTCCTTGTAGGGCAGGACGACCATGTCCTTGGCCCCTCGCCCTCCCCCGGCGTAGAACCACATGAGCGCCAAAATCATAGCGGCATTTTCTTGAGTGGGCAGGGTCCGCGTCTTGGCATCCATGGCCGCGGCCCCCGCGAGAAAGGCATCCAGGTCCACCCCTTGGAGGGCCGCTGGGACCAAGCCCACCACACTCATGACCGAGGTCCGGCCTCCGACCCAGTCCGCCATGGGAAAGCGCTTGATCCAGCCTTGAGACTGAGCGTGCTGATCGAGCTGGCTGCCCGTTCCCGTGACGGCAGCCGCGTATTTCGGAAAGTCGAGGCCCGCCCTTTGGTAGGCCGCTTCCGCTTCCAGCATGCCGTTGCGGGTCTCCTTGGTGCCGCCCGATTTCGAAATCACGACCGTCAAGGTGGTAGCCAACTCGCTCCCAATGGCCGCCAGGATCTTATCAAACCCGTCGGGATCGGTGTTGTCGAAAAAGGAAATCGAAAGCGCCGCGTCATGGCCGGTCAAGGCTTCGGTGACCAACTGCGGGCCGAGCGCGGAACCCCCGATCCCCACCAGCAGGACCCGCGTGAACTTCTGGCCGGCAGGGGTCGCCACTTCCCCCTGGTGCACGGCAGCCGCGAAGGCCTTCACATTGGCCAAATCGGCTTCGATCTCGGCCGCCAGCTCGCTGGGAGCCAAGTCCGGACGACGCAGCCAATAGTGGCCCACCATGCGCCCCTCGTCTGGATTGGCGATCTCTCCCGCCTCCAACTTCGTCATATCAGAAAAGGCCCGCTCGCAAGCCGGAGCCATGGCATGGAAGAAATCCTCCCCGAAGCTCATGCGGGAGTAGTCGAGAGAAAAGCCGAGGTCTTCGTAGCGGACCAAACAATCGAGGTAACGGTTCCAGGAACTCATCCCTCGCCCTACGATCGAACATTTCGCTTGGCCAGTCTTCGATTGCCAGAAATCTGCCTAAATCGTTCATTGGTCGTATGAATGGGCTAGCTCCGTCCCGCCGATAGCCACTTCGATCCACCCCCATGCCCCACCCGCCCAATCACCTCGCCGGGGAAGCCTCCCCCTACCTCCGCCAGCACCTCCACAATCCGGTGGACTGGTATCCCTGGGGGGAAGCGGCCTTCGCTCGCGCCCGGGAACTGGATCGGCCCATCCTCCTCAGCATCGGCTACTCCACCTGCCACTGGTGTCATGTCATGGAGCGCGAATCCTTCGAGAGCGAAGCCATCGCCGCCCTTCTCAATCAGCACTTCGTGTCGATCAAGGTGGACCGCGAAGAGCGCCCCGATGTGGACCAAATCTACATGGCCGCCTACCAAGCCCTGTCCAGCGAAGGCGGCGGCTGGCCTCTCCATCTCTTCCTCACCCCGGAACTCGAGCCCTTCTACGGAGGGACCTACTTCCCGCCCCAGCCTGCCCACGGCCGCGCCAGCTTCACCATGGTCTTGGAAAGCCTCCACCACACCTGGACCCACGAGCGGGCCAAAGTGCGTCAGCACGGCGCCCAGACGGCCCAGCAACTGCGCCACGCCCTGGCCGCCGACCCACCCTCCCCGGACCCCGAACTGGCCAGCCATCTCCTCCCGCGGGCCTTGGAAGAGCTCCAACGCGGCTACGATCGCGAACAAGGCGGCTGGGGCCGGGCCCCCAAGTTTCCCCGGCCCTCCCACCCGCTCTTTCTTTTGCACCAGGGCTGGCTGCAAGGGGAGGAAGCCGCCCTTGAGCAAGTCATCACGACCGCTCGCCGCATGCAGGAGGGCGGGATCTTCGACCAACTGGGCGGCGGCTTCGCCCGCTACGCGGTCGACCGCGAATGGCTCGTCCCTCACTTTGAAAAAATGCTCTACGACAACGCCCAGCTCGTCCATCTCTACCTCGATCTCTGGGGGCTGACCGGGGAAGAGAGCTTCGCCCAGACAGCGCGGGACACCCTCGACTACCTCCTCCGGGACATGACTCACGCCCAAGGGGGCTTCTTCTCCGCCGAAGATGCCGATAGTGAAGGCAAAGAAGGAAAGTTCTACACCTGGACGCTGGCCGAGATCGCCGAACTCCTGGGCGATGACCAGCTCCTCGACCTCGCCACCCGCCACTATGGGCTGACCCCCTCAGGCAATTTCCTCGACCACAGCGACCCCCAACCGCTCCTCAACCAAAACGTCCTCCACCAGGCCATCCCCTTCCGCCAACTGACCCCGGATGAACAAGAAACCCTCCCGCAAATCCGAGCCCAGCTCCTGGAAGCTCGCAGCCAACGGATTCGCCCCGGGCTGGATGACAAAATCCTCACCTCCTGGAACGGCCTTATGTTGGGCGCTTGCGCCCGCGCCGGCCTGCTTTTGCAGGAGGAACGCTACGCCCAAGCCGCACGGGAAAATCTCGCCTTCCTACGAAAGGCCCTCTGGGACAGCCGGTCAAAACGCCTCTCTCATCGCTGGCACGAGGGCCACCGGGATAGGGCCCAACTTCTGGAAGACTACGCCTTTCTCTTGGAAGGGCTCCTCTGGCACTATCAAAGCACCTTGGAAGCGGGCACTCTGGCCTGGGCCATCGAGATCAGCGAATCCATGATCGCTCGCTTTCATGACCCGAAGGCAGGCGGGTTTTTTCAAGCGCCCGAGCAGGAAGACCTCTTCGT
Source organism: Verrucomicrobiota bacterium (assembly GCA_039027815.1). Classification (NCBI taxonomy): domain Bacteria; kingdom Pseudomonadati; phylum Verrucomicrobiota; species Verrucomicrobiota bacterium. The sequence continues at coordinate 46,852 of JBCCJK010000002.1, read as the reverse complement.
CCGCATGAAGCCGGACTGGGACGGCGCCACACCCGCAGAAAACTCAGTCGCCCTCCGCAGCCTCCTCCGCTTGGCCGAAATCACTGGCCAGAACCGCTACCGTGAACTGGCCGAAAACACCCTCGCCTATTTCGCAGACACCCTCGAGCGAAGCCCCCATGCGCTGCCCTCCATGCTCCTGGGCTTGAGCGAAATGCAAACTGGCTTCACCCGCATCGTCCTGGTGGGCGACCCCCAGGCCAGCCAAACCCGAGCCCTTCTCCGGGCCAGTTTGGCCGCTCCCGGCCCGGCCCGGCTCGTCCTGGGAACCGAAGGTCCGGTCGACCCCTTCACCGCCACCTTGGCCCACCAAGCCACCCGGCCGACCGCCTTTGTCTGCCAAGGCAGGCAATGCCTTCTTCCGACCAGCGACCCTGCCCAGCTCGCCCAAAATCTCAGCCAGCGCGCCGCCCAGCCCTAACCATCCCTCGCCCGGGAGGTGCCACCTTGGCCTTCTTCTGAAGTCACCCTCCCTTCTGAGAGCGATCAATGAAATAGAGGAGGGCCAAGGCCACCCCGATGGCCAGCGCGATCACCACCAAAATCGAGGTCAAAGTGGTCACCAGCGAACTGCCCCCCGCCTCTTTTTCCTCCTCAGGCTCCGCCTGCTCCACCACCGCCATCGGTTGCAAAGGCGGGTCGGTATCGGGCTGGTCAAAAAGAGTCGCTTCGCTCCCCGGCGCCAGCAGCTGCATTCTCACCGAACCGATTTTCACGATATCGAGATCCTGAAGCAAAATTTCCGCCTGCTCCAGTCCGCCCTTGGAAATGCCGTTGGTGGAATGAAGATCCTTCAAAACACAGCCACTTTCCGAAACCACCAATTCCGCGTGGTGATTGGAAATGGACCCATCGTCTAAGACCACATCATTGTCGGGAGCCCGTCCGATCCGGACTCGGTCCATCTCCAAGCCGAATTTGAGAGAGGTGCCTTCGGGCAGTTGCAGAACGATTTTTTGAACGCCTTCCATGATTGAGGGGGGGTGGGTGGTGCCAGACAGCAACTCGGACCGGCCTTACCCTTACGTCGCAAAACTCCCCGACTTTTCTCCGGCTCCCCCGACCTCAGTTCGGGCTCAGCAGGGGAATGGCCGAAAGCAGGGTCCGGGTGTAATCGTGCTGGGGACTTTGGAAGACCGCCTCCGCATCCCCTTCTTCCACAATTTGGCCCAGCTGCATGACCGCGATGCGGTCGGCCAGGTAGTGAACCACCGAAAGATCGTGCGAGATGAAAATCATCGTAAGATCGAACTCTCGATTGAGCCGTTTCAAGAGATTGAGAATCTGCGATTGGATCGAGACATCGAGCGCCGAGACCGGCTCATCCGCGATGATGAGCCGAGGCTCAGGGGCCAAGGCGCGGGCGATCGCAATTCGCTGTCGCTGTCCGCCAGAAAACTCATGCGGATACTTCCGAAGCGCCTTGGCACTCAAGCCGACCGTCTCCATGAGCTTCCCGATCCTCTTTTCCAAATCGCTCTCTTGCGCCCTCGGATGACGTTGCCGCACGGCCTCGGCCAAAGTCGAAAAGATGGTCATGCGAGGATTGAGTGAGGCATAGGGATCCTGGAAGACCATCTGAAAATTCAAGCGCAAGGGACGAACCTGCCATTGGGAAAGCGCCGTCAACTCCTGGCCCTCCAAGACAATCCTTCCCGAGGTCACCGGCAACAGCTGCATCACGCAGCGGGACAAGGTGGACTTGCCACAACCCGATTCCCCCACCAAGCCCAGGATCTCCCCCCTCTCGACCGCCAGGGACACCTCTTTCACCGCTTCCACTTGCTCGACGCTCCGACCGAGCAAGCCGGACCGCTTGGTGAAGGTCTTGGTAACCGCATCTAGTTCTAACAAAGGCATCTCTATCGTCAGTCCGAGTTCGCTAAGCAGCCGGGGCAATCCTGCACCAAGTGGCCAGGCCCCATTTCTTTCATAGCAGGAGCCCCCTCCTCACAACATTGGGAACGAATCCCCAACTCGTTACGAGGGGCAAAAGCGCACCCCGCGGGCGGCTCCGTCAAGCTGGGCGGGGTCCCCGGAATGCTATACAGCGCCTCGCCCTTCGATTGCATCCCTGGAATCGATCTTTGCAAGGCGCGCGTGTAGGCGTGCCTCGGCTTTTGAAAAAGCCTCCGGGTGGGGGCGCTTTCCACGATGCGCCCGGCATACATGACATTGACGCGATCGCAGACTTGCGAGACCACAGCCAGGTCATGCGTCACAAAGATGACGGCCGTGCCGAGCTTTTCTTGTCGCTCCTTAATCAAATCCAAAACCTGCTTCTGGACCGTCACGTCGAGCGCCGTCGTCGGCTCGTCCGCAATGAGAATTTCCGGTCGGGTGATCAAGGCCATGGCAATCATGACCCGCTGCCGCATCCCACCTGAGAACTCGTGCGGATAACTGTGAATGCGCTTGGCTGCGTCCCTCACGCCGACTTCCTCCAGGGACTGGATCGCCCGCTCGAGCGCCTCGGCCTTCTCCACCTTCTCATGCAAGAGAAGAGGCTCCATCAACTGAGTGGAAATTTTCAGGTAGGGGTTCAGCGAGGTCATCGGATCCTGAAAGATCATGGAGATGCGCGAGCCGCGAACCGCCTGCAGTTCAGCCTGGGGCAGCCGCAAGAGGTCCCTGCCATCAAAGAGGGCTTGGCCGCGTTCGATCTTGCCCGGAGGCAAGGGGAGGAGTCCCAGCAGGGCGTAGCAGGAAACCGATTTTCCCGACCCGGACTCACCCACGATCCCCATGGTTTGCCCTTGATCGAGCTCAAAGGAAACGCCCTCCACGGCATGGACCACCCCATCCCGGGTGTAAAAGCGGACGGTCAGATCTTGGACGTCGAGAAGCATCGAAAAGTCATTGGGGTGAAGGGAGAGGGCTCACTCAGGATGGATCGCGAAAAAGGCCACTCCGCTGGTCTGGCAAGTCCTCATTCATTAGGTGAAAGTCATGCTTGGCACTTCAGTCCTTGGAAGATTTGACGTCCAGCGCATCCCGGAGTCCATCTCCCAGGAAATTCAGGGCGAAGAGCGTGATGCTGAAGGCGATTCCCGGCAGCAGGAGCAATTGCAGATTGGTCTCCATGTAATTGGCCCCGTCGTCCAAGAGAATGCCCCAAGAACTATCGGGCGCGGCCACCCCGAGGCCGAGATAAGAAAGCGAAGCCTCATAGAGAATGAAGCTGGGGATGGTCAAAGTGGTGTAAATGATGATGGGCCCTAAAATGTTGGGCAGAATGTGCCGGAAGAGGATGATGGCATGAGAAAGCCCCAAAGAGCGGGCGGCCTCCACAAACTCCAGATCTCGCATCGCCAGGACCTGGGCCCGCGTGATCCGCGCCATGGTCAACCAGCCCAAAATGCCAATCGCCACGAAGAGCGGCACAATGTTGGCGAATCGAGTGACTTGTTCTTTGTCCCACTTCCATTCTTCGGTGAGATACTTCACGACCTCCACCACATTCTCATCCAGCACCACCTTCAAAAGGATCACAATGAGAAGGAAAGGCAGGGCATAAAGGATATCCACAATCCGCATCAGGAGCGAATCCACCTTCCCGCCGAGATACCCGGAGAGGCCGCCATAAACGACGCCGATCAAAAGCGAGATGGTGGCGGCGATCAGCCCCACTAAAAGAGAAATCTGCCCTCCAAAGAGAATGCGGGATAAGAAATCCCGCCCCAGATGATCGGTCCCCAGCCAATGGGCTCCACTCGGACCTGAAAACTTATTGCCAAGGTCTTGCTGGTCCGGATCGGGGCAAAACCACGCCCCTACGAAACAGAGGAAAAACATGAGCCCCAAAATGACCAAGCTCGCGACCGCCATTCGATTGGCCAGCAATCGACGCAGGGCATCCGCTGTAAGCGAGACCCCTTTCGCGCCTGTGGGTGAGTCGAGCGAAGCCATCAGTCAGTCAAACGAACGCGTGGGTTGAGAGCGGCTTGCAGGATGTCTGCGCTCAGATTGGCCAAGACGATCAAGAAGCCGTAAAACATGACCAGCCCCTGCATGAGCGTGTAGTCCCGGCCGGTCGCGGCATTCAGAAAGTGCTGCCCCATGCCGGGCACGAAAAAGATGGTCTCCACAATGAACGATCCACTGATGAGGGCCGCGAAGGCGGGGCCGATGAAGGCCACGGCCGGAGTGACCCCACCGCGCAGCGCATGGAGCAAGATGACGCGCAAAGGCGGCACGCCCTTGGCATAAGCCGTTCGGATGTAGTCCTGATTGAGCACGTCCAACATGCCCCCGCGCGTCAGCCGCGCGATGTAGGCCGCGGTCGAAAACCCGAGCGTGAAGGACGGTAGGATCCAATCGGTCGGCGAATCCCAACCGGCCACGTTCAACCAAGCGACCTGGGCCGCCACCAAGATCACCAGCACCGGGCCAATCACGAAAGACGGCACGCAAATCCCGATCAGGGCCACCCCCATGGAAGCATAATCGGCGGGCGAGTTTCGCTTGAGCGCCGAAAGGATCCCGGAAGGAATTCCCAGCAGCAAAGCAAAACCGAGCGACCCGAAACCGAGCACAAACGAGACGGGAAAGGATTGGCCAATGATGTCGATGACAAGTCGCCCCTCCTTTTTCATGGAAGGGCCGAAATCGAATTCCAGGAAGGTTTTTTTAAGGGAGCGTAGGTACTGAATCGGGAGCGGCTGATCGAGACCCCAGTAGGCCTTCTGTCGCTCGATATTCTGCTCACTCATGGCCTTCTCATCCGTGAAAGGATCCCCCGGAACGGCCCGCACCAGAAAAAAGGTGATGGTATACAGGCAAAAAATCACGAGCAGCCCCTGTAGCAGACGTGAGACGAGATACCGCAGCATGTCAGGGGGAGAAGTGGAGGAACTTGAAGGGATGATTGTCCAACAAGAGGGGATGCCACCCCTCTAGCCTGGGATGCAGCAGGTAATTCCTGGTATACCAAAAGATGGGAAGGGTGGGCCAGTCATTGAGAAAGAGGGTTTCCGCCCTTTGCAAGGTGGCAAAGCGTTCCGCCGGATCCGCCATCTGCTCGGCCTCCCGCAACAAGGTTTCATACTCCACGCTGCTCCAGCTGGTGTTGTTGTTGCCCCCGTCCTTGATCCACATTTCCAAGAAGGTTGTCGGGTCGAGGTAGTCTCCGATCCAACCGCCCACGCCCAGGTCATAATCCAGTCTCTGCATGGCATTGAGGTAGGTGGCCCATTCCATCTGCCGGATGGTGATGCGAATTCCAAGCGTCTGTTCCCACATGGCTTGCAGGGCCTCCGAGAGCACCTTGGAAGTCTCGCTATCCGTGATGAGGAGACTGATGTCAGGAAAGCCTTTGCCACCGGGATAGCCCGCTTCGGCCATCAGTTGCTTGGCCAGCTCAGGATCATATTGGCCGACAACGGTTTCAGGCGATTGGTAATCCCCAAAAGGCGGCACCATCCCCAAAGCCGGCTTTTGGCCGCCTTTGAGCACATTCTCGATGAGAGCTGGGCGATCGATCGCCATCCCAAGGGCCTGGCGAACCCGCACGTCCCGGAGCGGACCATGGTCCACATTGCAGCGGATGAAGTAGGTCCCGAGGTAGGTTTCTTGTCGCAAGTTTTCGGCATAGTTCTCTTTGGCATGGGCAATCAACTCCGAGGCCAAGGTGTAGCTGACGTGCAGTTGGTTATCGAAAAACATCCGGGCCTCGGTGTAGACGTTTTTGATGGGGAGGTAGCGAATCTCGTTCAGCTTGACTACGTCGGCGTCCCAATAGGTCGGGCTCTTCTCGGCTACGATGTAGCGATTGAAAACCCATTCCTTCAGCTTGAAAGGACCGTTCGAAACCAAGTTCTCGGGATCGGTCCACTGCGTGAAACGATCCGTCATGGACCCGTGCGCCAGCACCGCGTGCCGAGGCACCGGATACCAGGTGTAGTGTTTGGTCAGTTCCGGCAGAAAGGGCGTGGGACCCCGCAACTTGAAATGGAGGGTATGCGGCCCCGAAGCGCTCACCCCGACCTCGGAAAAATCCGTGATTTCCCCTTTGTGGAAGGCTTCGCCGTTTTCCAGAAAGAAGAGCATGCCGGAGTATTTGGCCGCCAGCTCCTCGCTCAAGATCCTTTCATAAGCGAAGAGGAAGTCATCGGTCGTGACCGCCTTTCCATCCGACCACTTCCCGTCCGGCTGCAAGTGGAAGGTCCATTCGGTGAAGTCCTCATTGGCTTCCCAGCTTTGCGCCGCCCCGGGCAGGGAAACCCCGTTTTCCGAAGGATGCTCCACGCAGAGGCCTTCGAACAAGGCCCGGATGATATTGCTTTCGAGAACCCCGGAGACCAGGTGCGGGTCGAGGCCTTTGGGCTCCTCCCCATTGCCCATGATGAGGATGCCGGCGTCCGCCGCGGCGTCCGCATTGGCATCTGGATCGACACAGCCAGCGCTCCCCAAGCCGAGCACGACAAAGGAGAGGGCGAGAGCGGCTGGGCGGCACATAGGAGAAAGGCTTAGGGGGCTTCGGTGGGGGCTTCCACTCCGATTTTCTTCAGAAAGGGCGTGATGGAGTAGTCCCTCCCGAGAAAGGCCCGGATGGAGTCCCTGGGCGATCGAGAGTCTCCTTTGGCGAGAATTTCATGTCGCAGCCTCCGCCCCAGCTCTGGATTGAGAAAGCCCTTTTCGGAGGACTCAAAGTAATCGGCCAAATCAGCGCTGATGACATCGGCCCAGGCATAGCCATAGTAGCCCGCGTCATAATGCGTCAGGTGGCCAAAGCCCGCCACGTAGGCCGTTCCCTCAGGCGGTGGGAGGTAGACATTCTCGGCCACTCTGTTTCCCACCAGGGCCACATCGGTCACTTGCTCGGGGGCGGCGTAGGTGTGCAAAAGGAGATCGACGAGCGCGTAGTTGATCTGTCGACGATAGTGGATGCCCACGGTCGCCAACTCCGCGGCCTGCAAATTCTCCAAGACTTCCTCCGGGATCTTCTGGGAGGAGTCCCGGTAATCGGCGGCAAAGGTGTCGAGCGTGGCTTTGTCAGTCACCCAGTATTCCAAGACCTGCGAAGGCATCTCCACAAAATCTCGCGGGACACTCGTGCAGGCATGGCTGGCATAGCGGGCTTCGGTCAGCACCGAGTGCATGACGTGCCCAAATTCGTGGAAGAGCGTTTCCACATTGTCGAAGCTCAAAAGGGAGGGTTCGTCTGAGGAGGGTGGCGGGAAATTGCAGATGAGGGCCACAGTCGGCCGCTGGTAGATTCCATCCGCACCCAACTTTCCGCCAATGATGCCAAATTGAGCGAAATGATTGTATTTCCCCTCCCGGGGGAACATGTCGAGGTAAAACAAGCCCATGGGCTTGCCGGTCTCGCTATCGATCACCCCGTAGAGGGTGACCTCGGGGTGCCAAGGGTTGGGGTTCTCCATTTGCCGGATCTCGAGGCCGAAAATCTCCTCATAGACCGCAAACATTCCCTCGAGAGTCGGCTCATAGGGGAAGTAGGCCCGCAAGGCCTCTTGATCGATCTGGAACTGCTGGTTTTGCAAGACATTGCGGAAGTAGGGCACGTCCCACATCTCGACCTGCGCGTCCGCCTGCCCGGTCTCGCGGACTTTTAGTTGGCGAAGGACAGCCAACTCCTCCTCAAATTTGGGAGCCAGCCCTTCGTTCAGCTCCGAGAGAAATTCCCGCACCACTTGTTCGCTCCCGGCCATGCGGGACTCCGTTTTGTAGTCGGCCCAAGTCGGGTAGCCCAAAAGATTGGCGATGCGTGTTCGCAAAAGGACCATTTCCGTGAGCACGGGCACGTTCAGCTCCATGGCGTGGGTCGACCTGGCCACATAGACTTCTCGACGCACCTCCTCCGAGCGGGCATTCTGCAAAACGCCCAAGAGCTGCCAGGCGATTTGCGCCTGGACCGTGTATTCGTCCTGGCCTGTCTTCAGCTTGGCCAGGAGATTCTCCGGGACGCCCCGCAGCTCTTCGGCGGTCAAGATGACGGTGGCGCTGCTCTCGCGGATATTGCGACTGAAATCGTTGGTGGCACGGCTCAGCTCTTTTTTGAGCGCCTCGACTTGGGCCCGCTTCTCCGGCCTCAATTCAAAACCCTGCTGCCGGTAGCCCACCAGCACTTCGTTCAGCAGTCTCTTTTGATCTAGTTCGAGGACGGGCTCGGTCTCCGCGTAGGCTCGCACGGATCGATAGATGTCTTCTCGGTAGCCGAAGGAAACGGCGAACTCTTCGAAGCGGAGCAACTCCCGCTGGGCCACCTCGCGCAGGGCGGCCTCCGGGCTGGCGTTTTCCAGAATGTTGACCGCAGAAAGCCGATTCCAGGAAAGCGCTTCCAAGCCATCGAGGGCACCCACTGTGTTTTCAAAGGTTCGCTCCCCATCGGCGAGCGCCGCGATCTCATCGCCGACCGCGGTGTAGCCCGCGATGACCTCATCGATCCGCGCAGCCACTCCCTCCTCGTCCGCGGGAAACTCCGGGAGGGAGAGACGAACGCCAAACTCTTCCGCCTGTTCCTCGAATTCGCTCAGGGTCGGCAGACCAGCCTGAATGACAGCCAGGGGGCAAAGGAAAAGAAAGCGGAGCAGGAGGGACATGGGGATCGGGGCTTCCATCATCCTAAGAACGCGGGAAAAAGCGAATCCCGTGTCGGTTTTTTTCTCGGACGGAGCGAAGCGACTGCAAATTCACGGGAAGCTCATTGACCCCACTCCCGGCGCGCGCCACCCTTGCGCCCGCAACTCTCCCACCACCCATCCCCACGCTTCTTCTCTATGTCTGCACCGAAACAACCCGTGGTCTTCATCATCCGTGATGGCTGGGGCATCAACCCCGATGGCCTCGAGAAGGCCGAGGAAAATGGCGATGCCACCCTCCTCGCCCAAACCCCTTTCCACGATCACCTCTACCAAACCTACCCCCTCCATTGCCTGAGCGCGAGTGGGCTGGACGTGGGCCTGCCCGAGGGGCAAATGGGCAATTCCGAGGTCGGCCATCTCAATCTAGGGGCCGGTCGGATCGTGTATCAAGATTTCACCCGCATCAACAAAGCCATCGACGAGCAAGAACTCGGCTCGAACGCGGCGCTGACCGAGGCTTTCACCCAAGCCAAGTCCACTCGACTGCATCTCATCGGGCTCGTCTCCGATGGCGGCGTTCACAGCCATCAAAACCACCTGGTGGCCCTCGCGCAGGCGGCCCACCAAGCGGGGGTGAAGGACATCATGGTCCACGCCATCACCGACGGCCGCGATACCTCCCCCACCCGGGGCAAGGACTACTTGCACGACTGCGAACTCGCCCTGGCGGAAGCCAAAGCTCGCATCTCCACGGTGGTGGGTCGCTACTTCGCGATGGACCGGGACAATCGTTGGGACCGGACCCAAGTGGCTTGGGACGCCATCGTTCATGGCCAGGGCGAGCCGCGGGAAATGCTGGCTTCCGAAGCCGTCGAGCAATGCTACAGCCAACTCAACAAAACGGACGAGTTCCTGCCTGCCATGGTCTTCGGCCACGTCGAGGAAGAGCGGGTGCGCGACGGCGATGTCATCTTGTTTTTTAATTTCCGCGCGGACCGCGCCCGCCAACTCTCCCAGGCCTTTCTCCAGGAGGACTTCGTGGGCTTTGAGCGCGGGGGCCGACCGAAAACCCACTACCTCACCTTGACCGAATATGACGAAACCTACGGCGTGCCGGTGGTCTTCCCCCCGGTCGAGCTGAAAGACGTCTTGGGCGAAGTGGTCGGTCGGGCCGGACTGAAGCAACTTCGCATTGCCGAAACCGAGAAATATCCCCACGTGACCTATTTCTTCAACGGAGGGAAGGAAGTGGCCTTTCCCGGGGAAGAGCGGGAGATCATCCCCTCCCCGAAAGTGGCGACTTACGATCTCCAGCCGGAAATGTCGGCTGACCAAGTCACCGAAACCATCACCCGCCAGCTGGCCGACTACGACCTCGTCATCCTCAACTTCGCCAACCCCGACATGGTGGGTCACACCGGCGACATCTCGGCGGCCGTCCAAGCGGTCGAAAAAATCGATTGGGGGGTGCAGCAAGTGGTCGAGAAAACCCTGGCCCTCGGCGGACGCCTGGTCATCAGCGCCGACCATGGGAACTGCGAACAGATGAATCAAAAAAGCGACGGCTCGCCCCACACTGCTCACACCACCAACCTCGTGCATCTGCTCTACGTGGGAGCCGATCATGCCGAATATGAGCTTCGTGAGGGCATCCTGGCAGACATCGCCCCGACTCTTCTCTTCTTGCTCGGTCTGGAAAAACCAGATCGGATGACCGGCAAGTCGCTTCTCACCCGGAAGTCCTCGTGAGCCAGATCGCGCACAGCGGCGGCTTCCGTGTCTCGACTCGCGGCAAGGGCACCTACGAAATCACCGAGCACGTGGCCGCCATCGCGCAAGAAAGCGGCGCGCGGTCGGGGGTCGTGACCGTCTTCGTGCGCCACACCAGTTGCAGCCTCGTCATCATGGAGAATGCCGACCCCACCGCGAGGGCCGATCTCCACGCCTACTTTGATCGCCTGGTCCCGGAAAACGAAAGCTACTTTCAGCACACTCTGGAGGGACCCGACGACATGCCCTCCCACATCCGCATGTGTCTCACCGACGTCGACAAAAACATCCCGCTTCTGGACGGCCGCTTGGCGCTCGGCACTTGGCAGGGCCTCTTTCTCTTCGAGCACCGGGCGGTCCCTCATACCCGGCAACTGGTGGTCAGCGTGCTGGGGACTTCATGAGACCGGCCTCGAGCGACGATGAGCATTGACTTCCCTGGCGGAACCCCGCATACTCGGGCGAATCTTACCGAAGGGTGGCTCGTCGATCCGATCCATTCAGCGAAAGATGGAAACGAGTCACTCTCCCGTGACTGGTTTGGGAAAAAGTGAAGTTCCGCCTCGTTGATTCGCTTCTTCCTTCCGATGACCCCAGCGACGCACCTAGAGAATACCGAATCAAGAAATGGACATCTATGTGGGCAACCTGCCCTATGACGCCAGCGAGGCCGACGTCGAAGCCGCTTTTGCGGAGTTTGGGAGCGTGGCACGAGTGAAAATCATCGTCGATCACGACACCGGACGATCCAAAGGCTTCGCCTTTGTCTCCATGGAAGAAGCTGAAGGCGCCCAACGGGCCATTGAAGAAATGGATGGGGCTGATTTCAGCGGACGCCCTCTGCGAGTGAATGAAGCCCGCCCGCGTGAACCGAAACCTCGCTTTCAAGGGGGTGGGGGCGGTGGCTACAAAAAAGGTGGCGGTGGGGGCGGTCGCCGAGACCATGGCGGCGGGGGCCGGGATTGGGGCGATGATGGACCCAGTGGTGGTGGCGGTGGCTACGGCAAAAAAGGCGGAGGCGGCCACAAAAAGGGCGGCCCGCGGCGCGATCGCAAGCGCGACTTCGGCTACGGAGACGAGCCGGATTTCTGAATCGCTCGCCTCTCTCTAAGGAAAGACTTTCTAGCTCTGTCTTGCGCGGTCCTAGCCGCCGTGAGACAGGGCTTTTTCTTGCGGCCTGCGACCCCTGGCTGACTGCGCCCCGGGCAGGGGAACGGGGCTCGTCCGTCCGGCTGCCAGTGCCTTTATACCAAGCTGCAGAATTGGCTGGTAGAATGGCCGAGTGGATTTCGGGCCAGACCAAGGCGCGACGAGGGCGCGGTGCAGGCACCGTAACCGAGGAGCAACGCAGCGCTGGCTCGAAAAACACCGGCTCTTCCTTCCCCGCGCTTCAGCGCCTCTTCCCCATACCTCCTTCCCTCCATTCTACCTGTGAATTCTGGAGGTTGGTATTAGTCGCCCGCTCCAGGAATCCGGGCCCCTCATTGACCCGTAGCCACTTTCCACCTAATGTTATACCATGCCTACCCTAACTGAAGAACCACTCGTCTTCGCGAAAGCCACCGAACTTTGTGAAGCGCTTCTCGCGGACCCCGAACTGAAAGCGCTCCGTGAGAACATCGAACGCTTTGAAAACGACCAAGCTGCTCGCCTGATGTACGAGAGCGTCAAGGAATTGGGCGAAGACCTGCGACATCGGCAGCAATCGGGCGTGCAGCTAACCGATCAGGAAGTGGCTCAATTCGAAGCCGCGCGCGACACCCTCCTGAATAACGAAATCGCATCCGCCTTTCTCGAATCCCAGGAAGCCCTGCACCAACTCCAAAAAAAGATCTCGCGCCAAGTCGGCATGACACTCGAGATGGGTCGTCTTCCCACCGAAGAAGAGCTGGCCGAACCGGAGGGCGGCTGCTGTGGGGGAGGCGGAGGAGGCGGCTGCGGTTGCAACTAGACCCAAGCTGCCGCCTGACCTGAGGCGGGGCGGGGAAGAGGCCCTCCCCCTCCTCAAGCGTCTCCCCTTTTGTCCCGATGGACGACCTCACCGGGGAGCGTCGTGACCTGCGGCCAAAGCTTGCGCCCGGGATAGAGGGAAGTGTGAATTCCGGTGTGAACGCCGTCCCCGAGGATGCAGCCAAATTTTCGGCGTCCCGTATCGATCAATTCCCCCGCAATCTCGGAGCGATGAGAGCCTCCATCATGGCGGTAATTGGAGGTGATGGTGCCGGCTCCCAAGTTCACTCCCGCCCCGATGATGCTATCCCCCACATAGCTGAGGTGTCCCACGCTGGTATCGGGGTAGAGGATGGAATTTTTGATCTCGACCGCGTTGCCGATGTGGCAGCCATCGCCGATGGAGGTGGGGCCGCGGAGGTAACAATTTGGCCCAATCTTGCAGCCTTCGCCAATAACCACGGTGCCCTCAAGGTAGACCCCCGGGAGGAGCCGCGATCCCTTGCCCAGATGCAAGCTGCCCTCCACCACGGCCTGGGGAGAGACCTCTCCTTGGATGCGCCCTCCGCTCGACTCCGCTCCCAGGAGCGCCTCGTGCAAAGCGAGCAAATCCCAGGAGTAACGAAGGGAGAAGGACCCGGCCGACGCCAAAAGAGCCACCCCGTTCTCGGTCGGTCCCCCCTGAGAACCTCCTCGCCAAGCCAAGGCCTCGCCCAAGGCGTCCCGCAAAACGGCCGCCTCGTTCGGCTGCTGCCAAAGCGCCTCCAAATCCTTTCGTGCGATCCAAGAAGTGGATGGCCAAAAAAGCGGCCCTCCTCCCTGCAAGCCGGCTGCTTGGCTCTCGCAAGCCGCCCGCAGGGACTTCCCTCCCACCAAACACTCGGAAAGGGGACGAGTCAGCGTGAGAGGAGCGCAACCCACGGGGGCCGTCGGAAGATCAAAGAATTGGAGTGACATAATGGGTAAGGAGCGGGTCGGTCTCCTTCTAGAGAAGAGTCCAGCTTGGCCCACCTGCCCGCCAGCACCAATGGGAATCTTTGGCTGCTTGGCGATTCTTCTGGTAGCAGGCGCCTTTCTTGATTGACGCTGGCTTCGCACGAAGACAGGCTCTTGGATGCACGAATTGATCGGTCAACTCATGAAGGAAACAGGCCTCGGCCAAGAGCAGGCCGAAGGGGGCCTGGGAGCCATTTTGAACCTCATCAAGACGAAAGCCTCGCAACAGGATTTTGGGAAGTTGCAGGATCTTTTGGGCGGAGACGCGGTGGCCGGTTTTTTGAAGAAGGCTCCCAGCGATGGCGGGGCCATGGGGAAACTGGGTGGTCTCCTGGGCGGGTTGGGAGGGGGAAAAGGTCTCGGGAATCTGGCCATGCTGGCCGGACTCTTCAAACAGCTTCAGATCGACCCCGGAGTCATTCCCCAGTTTGGCTCCATCCTGGGAAAGTTCTTGGAAGACAAGGGCGCCGGTCATCTGACAGCGATTCTGGAATCGCTCAGCAAAAAATGACACTTTGGGATGGTCTTTTCGGCCAGAACTTGTTACACCAGAAGCTTCTAACCCAACCCAACCACCGATGTTCGAAGTATTCAAAAGCCCCAAGACCGGCAAATTTCATTTCCGCTTGAAAGCCAAAAACGGCGAAATCATTCTTTCCGGCCAAGCCTACAAAGACAAAGCCGGCTGCCTCAACGGCATCGAGTCGGTGAAAAAGAACGCTCAGGTGGAGGACCGCTTTGAAGTCAAGGAAGCCAGCAACGGGAAAAAGTATTTCACCTTGAAATCGACCAATGGGCAAATCGTCGGCACCAGCCAGCAATACAAATCTGACTCCGGGCTGAAGAACGGCCTGGCTTCCGTCGCCAAAAACGCGGCTGCCGGAGAGGTCAAGGAAGTGGAAAGCTGAACTCCGCTTCCCCACCCTGAGGATTCTTTCTTATACCAAGCTGCAGAATTGGTATTAGGCACCGATGGTTTCGGCCACGGCCCTTTCCAGCCGTTCGAGGGCGGCCCGGGCCCGCTCCCGGCTGGCATGTTCGGTCAAGAGCCGGATCTTGGCTTCGGTGCCCGAATAGCGGACCAGGACGCGCCCGTCTGGCGCAAGGTCCTTTTCCGCTTGCTGGATGGCGGCCAGCAAGGCAGGGACCTGCTCCAAGGGCGTTTTCCGGGCGACCTCCAACGCCAGATTGCACTGGGGAAACTCTTCCATGAAAGCAGCGAGCTCGGCCAAGCTTTGCCCGCTTTCCTTCATGAGAACCGCCAAGCGAAGCGCGGTCGCAATCCCGTCGCCCGTGGTGGCTTGGTCCAGGAAGATGACGTGCCCGCTGTTTTCGCCCCCCAGGACGAGGTCTCGGGCCCGCATGCGCTCGACCACGTGCCGATCCCCCACCGGCGTCACTTCGACCGCGATTCCCGCCGCCTTCATGGCCGCGTGCAGCCCGAGATTGCTCATGACGGTCACCGCCAGGGCGTTCTGTTTCAACTGGCCCGCTTTCTTGAGCGCGAGGGCCGCCAAGCCCAAAATCCGGTCGCCGCTCACGAGGGCCCCGGAAGCGTCCGCGAAGAGGGCCCGATCGGCATCCCCATCCAAGGCCACCCCCAAATCAGCCCCTTCCGCCAGCACGGCCTCGGCCATCCACTCCGGATGCATGGCCCCACAAGCTTGGTTGATATTCCGCCCCGTAGGAGAGGCCTGCCCCACGCTGACCTCCGCGCCCGCTTTCGTAAAAATGGCCTCCGCCACTGGGACCGAGGCACCGTGAGCCAGGTCCAGCACCATCCGCAAGCCCTCCAAGGCCCCTGCACCCCCCACCGCTGCCACGGACTGTTCCACAAAATGATCCCGAATGCCCGGATCAGGAAGTTCTTTTCCTCCGGCCCGCTCTTCCACAAAGGCCGGATCGTGCAGGAGAGCTTCCAGGGCTGCTTCGCCTTCGTCCGGAAGCTTGAAGCCATCGGCTCCAAAGAACTTGAGCCCGTTGTCCGCAAACGGATTGTGGGAAGCGGTCACCATGATCCCCCCCGAGAGGGACTGGTGCGGGACCCCCATGGCGACCGCTGGGGTGGGCAGCACGCCCGCGGAAATGACCTGGGCGCCGGCCGCCTGCAAGCCCTCGGCCAAGGCCTGCGTGAGCGCCGGGCCGGACTCCCGTGTGTCCCGACCGAGCAGAACGGTGGGCCCTTCTTCTCCCCCCTCCCGAAGGAGCTTGGCAAAGGCCTGCCCGGCTTTGCGCACGGTGGCTAGGTCGAGCGGGTATTCGTGGGCTGGCCCACGAATACCGTCGGTGCCGAAGAGGGTGGGGGCTGGGTTTTGACTCAAAGATCCGAGGAAGTTGGCTTGGGCAGCCTTCCTAGACGGGACGGGCCGCGGTGGCAACTGCCAAGGCTTGCCAAGCGGGGCATTTGCGATTGGTTCTAGCGATGGACTCGGAAGCTCGCCTGCGTGCCCTCGGCATTGAGGAAGACCAGCTCGAGGAGCGTTTCATCAAGGGCTCGGGAGCCGGCGGCCAAAAGATCAACAAAACCTCCTCCTGTGTGCAGCTCCGACACCTTCCTAGCGGCTGGGAGATCAAGTGCCAGAGCAGTCGCTCCCTGAGCGCCAATCGAGAGGAAGCCCGCCAGCTCCTCTGCGACCACTTGGAAGCCCAAGCCCGCGCGGCCCGGCAGAACCGACTGGCCCGTCGTTCCAAAATCCGGGCTCAAAAACGCCGTCCCTCCGCCAGCCAGAAGAAAAAAAACATCGAGCAAAAACGCCGCCACGGAGACAAAAAGCGCCTCCGAGGAAAACTAGACTGGTGAGCTGTCATAAGGGGGCGGCTCCCTCTCTATCCCTCGAATTTCTCGACTAGGATGGAGGCATTGTGACCCCCGAAACCGAAACTATTGCTCAGGGCGGCCTTGACCGGCGTTTCGCGGGCCTCGTTGGCCACATAATCCAAATCGCACTCGGGATCCTGGTCTTCCAGATTGATCGTGGGGGGAATAACTCCGTCCCGAATGGCGCCCACGCAAGCGGCCAGTTCGACGCCGCCGGCCGCTCCCAAGAGGTGGCCCGTCATCGACTTGGTGGAAGAGACTTTCAGCCCAGACTTGGCGTGTTCCCCGAAGGTCTGCTTGATGGCCTTGGTTTCGCAGATGTCTCCCAAGGGGGTGGAGGTGCCGTGGGCGTTCACATAGTCGACGTCCTCGGGATTGAGTTGGGCGTGGCCGAGGGCCATTTCCATGCAGCGGCTGGCCCCTTCGCCCTCCGGGTGGGGCGAGGTGATGTGGTAGGCGTCCGCGGAAATCCCGTAGCCCGTGATCTCGGCCAAAATTTCCGCCCCGCGTTTTTTGGCGTGCTCCAGCTCTTCAATCATGACCACGCCCGCACCTTCGCCCATCACGAAGCCATCCCGACCTGTATCGAAGGGTCGAGAGGCGGCGGCCGGATCGTCATTCCGGGTGCTGAGGGCCTTCATGTTGGCAAAGCCCACCACCCCGAGGCGCACGATAGCCGCCTCGGAACCGCCCGCCAAAGCAGCGTCCGCATCACCGAATTTGATGATCCGCCAGGCTTCTCCGATATTGTGATTGGCGGTGGCACAGGCCGTCACGATCGACATGTTGGGACCGCGCAGCCCATACTCCATGGAAACAATTCCGCTCGTGATATTGGCGATCATCATGGGAATGACAAAGGGGGAGACGCGGGGCGCGCCCTTGTTCATGAGGATTTCATGCTGAATCGTCATGATCTGGAGACCGCCAATCCCACTGCTGACCATGGTCGCGATGCGATCGGCGTTCTCGGGTGGGGTCTCGATGTCAAAGCCGGCTTGCTCGTAGGCCATTTTGGAAGCGGCGAGCCCGAGCTGGGTGAAGCGATCCGCCCGGCGGACATCCTTGGGCGATTTGAAGTAGGCCTTGGGGTTGAAATCGAGAACCTCGCCCGCGATCCGCACCGGCAGCTCGCTCGGGTCAAAGGCCTGGATCGCACGGATCCCGCTTTTTCCGGCCACGGAATTCTGGAGAAAGGTCTCGGTGTCATTGCCAATCGGCGAAACCACGCCCACGCCGGTAATGACCACTCTTCGTTCGCTGTTCATGAGAGGGAAATCAGGAGGGAGCATGAGAGCAGGGGGTGGCGGAAAGCTCAAGCGGGAACTTTTGACCCTCCCGGCCCCGCCTCCCGCTGCCTCCCCCTCCCACTCTGGCTCAAGGAACGCGCTGGAAGGTCCGCTCGTTCCGTCTTCCGCAGGCTGGGCAAGCGATGGGTCGGCTGCTGGGCTTGGCCGAGAACTCGTGCCCGCAGACCTGGCAGCGAATGCGGTGGGGCGCTTCCGTCTGCTCGAACCTCCCTCGATCCCGCTCACTCCGCAGCCAAGCCAAGAGCAAGAGGGAGACCCCCACCAGGGCAAAGAGGGAGAGCAGCAAGGGGACGGTGACCTGAATCATGGGGCCTCAGTTGATTTGAATCCACCCGGAAAGCCGGGTCTGCCCCGGCTGGGGAGCGAAGCGCAGGGAGCGCAAGAAGGCCTGGAGTCCAGGATCGATCTCCGAGTTGGGAGTGGCGTCCAAGAGGAGCCCCCGGACGCGGCCTTCGGCATCGACCTCCACCCGCGCCCGCACCACCTCTCCCGCGAGCGCTCGCAGCCAAGCGCTCTCCTCGGGGACGGGGAGATGCCGCAGCGCTCGTTGGGCCAGGGGGCCAGAAACTTGCACCGGAGGCGTCAGGTGGCTCGGCTCAGCGGGCGCTCCAGGCGCCGCCATCGCCGCACCCTGCTCCGGAAAGTAGACCCGCCCCCATTCGGAAACAGTCGGGAGGGCCCGTTCTTCCCGCTCTGGAGGCGATTCCAAGGCCCGCAGGCGATGCGCTAGGTATTCTGGAACCGGGGCCGCCGTGAAAGGGGTCTCCGGCAGGGCTTCGGGCTCGGGGGAGAAGAAGCTGAGATCCCGATGCTCCATGGTGGCGAGGAGCTCTCGACCAAGCGGGGTGCTGACCGAGATGATTTCCAGTTCGCCGCCCACATGCTCCTCGACCGTGCCTGTGGCGGGCTTGCTCACAAAAAGCAGCAGCAGGACCAGATGGACGAGCGCCGAGAGCGCGAGACAGGCCAACGCGCCCCACCAGCGCCCCACTTTGCCCTGCCAAGAAAAGAGGAGGCCCGGGCCTTTCGCTTCGTCCGTTTTCATGGCGGTGGGGACCCCTCTCCCAAATTCAGGAGAGCGGCCCGCATGCCTCGCAGTTGGATCGCCTCCGCGATTTGGAAGACCACTCCATGGGAAGCGCTGGCATCCGCTTTGATGACAAAGCTGGGCAAGTCCTCTCCCTCCTTCATGAGCATCTTATCCAGCTCGGCTTGGAACTCGGGCAGGCTCAGTCGTCGATTGTCGAGATAGACGACCGGCTCCTCCACCGCGGCCGTGACCGAGAGCAAGCGGGCCTCGGCAAAGCCCGTCGGATCAAAGTGAAAGCGCGTCTGAGGAGCCGACAGCTCCACCCCACTGGGCTGGATCAAGTTCGAGAGCAGGAGAAAGAAAATCAGGAGCGTGAGGACGACATCGGTCACCGGCGAGAGATGCAGCGTCCACGCTTGCTGGGGCAGCGTGCTTTCCAATTTCATGAGCCGGCCCGCTCTTGACGCTTCTTAGGAGTCTCCCGACGAAACTCCACGATTTCCCCATCCCGGCGGGCATCGTCGATCAAATTCACAATCTCAATCCCCGCTCGCTCCATATCGTGCCGCAAATCCCGCGCCTTGCTCGCGAGGTAGGCAAAGGTCAGGTAAGCCGGAAGCGCCACCGTCAAGCCCGCGGCCGAGGTGACCAGACTTTCATACACCCCTCGGGAAAGCCGGGCGGGCGTGACAAAGCCCGCCCCCTCACTCACGCTGATCCAGGTGTCGATGAGACCGATGAGGGTGCCGAGCAAACCAATGAGCGGAGCCACCATCGCGATGGAAAAGAGAATGGGCAAAAAGCGCTCCAAGCGCGGCACCTCCAGTTGCCCCGCCTCCCGCACCACCTCTCGCAGTTCCCCCCGGGGCAAATCGTGGCGAAGGAGCCCTGCGTGGATGACGCGGGCGATCGGCCCGGGCGTGGCCGCGGATTCCCGCAAGGCTTCCGCAAAATTCTTGCGACGGATCAGGACCGCCAAGCCTTGAAGAAGGGGGGAGAGATGCAGGGAAGCGCTCCGGTAGACGAAGAGACGCTCCAAACCGATGGCGAAGACCACGATGCTGCAGCCAAGCAACAGCCACATGAGCGGGCCTCCTTTCTGAATCAGCTCCAGCATGAGTCGAGAGAGCATCGCGGGCGCGATGCGAAGGTTATTTACAACAACCTGGCCTCAGGGAAAAGGGGAAAGTTTCTCCCACAACCTGCTCAGCGAGAAGCGATCAGACCTGCGGAAACGACCGATCCGGCTGGCCTCCCTCCGGCGGGGCTGGGTAGGGGAACTGAGCCAGCCCGGGAGCCGCGCCCTCCCCGCCTTCGGTCCCCAACATGGCGCCGAGAAAGACAGGCGAAAACCGCTCGGCGCATTCGCGAAGGTGGGCCGGAGCACTCTGCTGATCGTAGCCGCAGGCCAAAAAGAGCCGGGTCATGAAGGGCCAGAGACACAGTCCCTTGCTGCCAACCGCGCTCGTGATGAAAGGCTCGGCTCCATGCCCGGACCATTGGGACAACTGAGCCATGGCACTCCCGGCAGCCGCCGCCAGCGGCCCCACCACTTCGGGCGGCGCTTCCGCCATGCTCCGGAGACGGAGCATGGCCCCGGTCTGGTCCACCAGCATGATCCATTGGCAGCGGGATTGTTGCAGAAAATTGCCAAAGACATGGTCCAAGCGGGCCAGGGCCGTCTCATCCAATAACATGTGCTCGGATTCCATGGTGGGAGGCTTTTCGAGGTCTTAGCTGGCCGCCACCTTGCTGCCGGACTTGGCTCCCTCTTGGGTCACGAAGGATTCGAAGCGTTGGAGGACGAGTTGGGTCAGGGCGTCCATGGTGGAGAAGACTTGGTGACCCTCGGTCGCGACCGATTCGAACTCGGGACGCGGGACCAGGCCTCGGTTGAGGAGATAACGCAGGTTTTCAATGGGGGCGGCGTTTGGGAGATCGCGTTTGTTGTATTGGAGAACGGTCGGGAGCTGGGTTGGCTCCACGCCATTGTCCTTCAGGTTTTGTTCAGTGAAACGGAGGGATTCCGCGTTCTCTTCCAAGCGACGCTCATCCGAGTCGGCCACGAAGACGATCCCATCCACCCCCTTCAGCACCAGCTGGCGGGTGGCGTTGTAGACGATCTGCCCGGGGACGGTGTAGAGCTGAAACTTCACTTGGTAGCCGCAGATCTCGACCGCATTGACCGGGAGAAAATCAAAGAAAAGAGTGCGGTCGGCGGCGGTTGCCAGCGAGACCATATCCCCCCGCTTGTCGCTCGGGAGAGCTCCGTGGATATGATTGAGATTGCTGGTTTTGCCGCCGAGAGCCGTTCCGCAGTAGACGAGTTTCAAGACGGCTTCGCGCCGGTCTTCGTTGATGACAGCCATGGAGAGAGAGGATGGAGTTCAGGCAGGGAGAGGGCGAGAGAGGAGCCCGAGCAATCGAGAGACGATCCGCTTCAAAAAGCGGCCAGCTCTCGAGTGCAAATGATGAGCTTCTCGCGCACGCCCGGCGCAAACTTGGCACCATCATGCAGGATGGCCAAGGTGACATTGCCGTAAGTGAAGAAGCTCAAGAGCCCATTGGAAGTCTGGATGGCAAAGGTGCTGGCGTCGTCGATGCCCAGCTTGCGAGTCAGCGCGCTCAACTGCTCCAAGGTGGCCTTGGCGGAGGCGGCGAAGTCATCGCCCTCCGACTGCCCATCGAGCGCGAGCGCTTTCTTGACCCCGGGCAGCTCGGCCACCAGGGCGAGAATCTTGGCGCGATCCGCAGGCTCCGTCAGCCCGAAGATGGCCCGCAGCTCGAGCTGGGTGTAATCGTCATCGTCGAAGCTGGTGCCGACCGGTGGCGTGGGGGCCACCGGGGCGGAAAGAGCCGCGGGAGCGGCCGGCTGGGGAGCGCTCGGCGCGGGGGCCGGGGTCGCTTTCGGGGCCGGGCTGTTGCCCCCAAAAGGAGTGATCGCGGGCAGGGCGGGAGCGGCCGCCGGGGCGGGCGGGCTAGGCGCGGACGCAGCAGGACTCCCGGGCGCTTTCATGAAGGGAGAGCCTCTTTGCTCGGCTTGGGCACCCGAGCTGAAGGGGGTGGAGAAAGGAGAAGGGGGCGCGTCCGCAGGCGGCTTGGGCGCAGCCGATGGCTGGTCCAGCACGTCGTCGGGCAGCTCCCGGAAGACTTCCATGAGAGGCAGTTGGACTTCCTGGCTTTCGTCCTGTCCGGCGAAGAGCGCCCGCTGGTCGGCCGGGAGACCAGCCACAATTTCAGAAAGGCGAACGGCCACCCGACCACTCGAAAGCTGGCTGGAGACGCGCTCGAGAGGCAAGGCCACCCGCAGCGCTTCCGGCACGTTGGCCGAGGAGATGCCCAAAGCCTTGCCACCAGGCCCAGAGAGGATTTCGCTCAAACCGAGCTGGAGGGTGGCTCCCTCGCTTCCAGGAGGCGTGTTCTCCGGTAGGGCAGGAGGACCGGCTGGGGTGGGCGGCTGGGCCATCCCGAAAGGGGAGCCAGCCGGAGCGGCGGCCGAAGCGGGTGGGGTAGGCGCCTTGCTGAAGGGCGAGGCGGCGGGCGCTGGCTCTTTCGGCCCCTCAGGAGACGCCCCCGCTTGCTTGCCGAATTGAGCGAAAGGATTGGTCTCTGGTTTTTTGAGCGCACCATTTTCCGCCGATTTTTCGCCCGCCCCGGAAGCCTCTGGAGCGAGGGGACGGAAGCCGGGAATACCGCCTTGGATGGGACCGGTCGGAACGGCCGGCTTGCGACCCAGCTGGGGCTGGGCAGGTGGGGCGGGCGCGGCCTCCACTTTGGAAAAAGGGCTGGGAGTGGCCGGCGAGGGGGAAGGGGAAACAGTGGAGAAAGGAGAAGGAGCCGCGGCGGGCGGCGAGGAGTCTACTTTTTGGAAAGGGCTGCTCCCGCTGGGAGAACCCACGTTTTCCTGAGCCCCGACCGCAGGCAGTGGGATTTCTTGATCGGTCTCAGGCGAAACCGGGCGGGCAAAAATGCTGGAACAACGCTGGTAGACTTCCGAGAGCCGAACCGCCGTCTTGGCAAAGGGAGCGCCCGGAGGGTTGGCGACGAGCGGGATGGCCACTTCGGGAGGCGTGACTCCTTGGCGAAGGAACTCTTTCGGCAGATGAGCGATGATCTGGCTGAGCGGCCGGGAGGCACCGAGCGGCCCGAGCGCGGTTGGCGGCGACGGGGCGGCCGGGGCGGAGGCGGCGAAGGGACTGCCGTTCGAGAGATTGACATGACCGGGCGACTGCGAGGAGCCATCGCGATCATTGAGATTGAGCGGCGGAGTGGGCGATGAAGCGCCATCGCTGGAAATCATTTTGCGGAAAGAAAAGGCCATGGTGAGAGCAAGGAGTAGTGGTCAGACGGAGAAGCGATGGATCAATTCGATAATTTGCCTTTAATTATAGAAATTTTATTGTTTATGTCAAACATATTTATAATTTTAAGAAAACTAAAGTAACTGCCAGTCCCCTAGGAAAATTTTAACAGAAGCCATCCCGCCTGACCATGAGGAAATGGCTTCATTCTGAGGGGCCCCCTTATACCAAGCTGCAGAATTGGCTGGTAGAATGGCCGAGTGGATTTCGGGCCAGACCAAGGCGCGACGAGGGCGCGGTGCAGGCACCGTAACCGAGAAGCAACGCAGGGCTGGCTCGAAAGACTCCGGCTCTCCCTTCCCCGCGCTTCAGCGCCTCTTCCCCACACCACCTCCCCTCCATTCTTCCAGTGTATTCTGGAGGTTGGTATGAAGCCACGAGGAGGGCCGGTGCCGATTGAGGAACCTTCGGGGCGATTTCTGATGGCCTGGCGGGCTCGCTCAGTCTGGACCCGAGTGGCCCGCTCCCTCGCAAAATGGGTTCACAAAGAAAGAGCCCACCGTGGAGGGTGGGCTCTTTTTCAGAAAGGTTCTTTTTTTGGGGAGTGCCGCTCGGGCTGGCCCTCCCTGCCGAAGCGAGACCTGATACCAAGCGGTAGAATTGGCTGGTAGGATTAGAGATTCCCGGCCTCAAGAAGTTTCTTCATGGCCTTGACCCCTTCGACGGGCCCCAAGTTCTTGCCCTCATATTCGATGGAGACAATGCCCGTGAAACCGGCATCCCGGATCAACTTCATGAGCCGCGGGTAATCGAAGTCCTTCTGGCTCCCGTCGTCTTTGAAATCGTGCCCTTTGGCAGAGACCGAGACGGTGTAAGGCATCATGTCTTGCGTGCCTTGGTAGATGTCACTTTTGATCATTTTCCCGAAGTCAGGCATGAGCTTGCAGTGGCTGTGATCCATGGTTTTCGCGAGCGCTGCCAAAAAAGCGCCCGAGCCTTTGCGGCTGCCAGAAGTCGGTTCGATGACGATGGTCACGTCCTTGGACTGGGCATACTCCGTCAATCCGGTTAACGCCACCACCGCCCGCCGAATGGCCTCGGCTTCATCGACTTCGTTGTCCGCTTTCACGAAGACCCGCACGAAGGGCGCTCCCAAGGTCACGGCCTGATCCACAAAGCGTTTGAACTTCAGCCCGTTTTTTCGGAGGGCCTCGTCGCCTGCGGGGGTGGCGTTCACGATCCCAGCCATGACCAAGAAAATCTCCGATCCGGCGGCGTCCGCGCGATTTTTCAAGCCGGGCAGAAATTCAGGGTCTTTCTTCCAGCCCTCGGGAAAACCGCCTTCCCAGACATCGATTTTGGTGATGCCAAAGGTGTCTTTGGCGAAGTCTGGGTAGTCATGGGCGTGCAGCTCTCCCGACTTGAAGAGCTGCCGCAGTGAATACATGGAGAGGCCGATTTGGTAGGGGCCACTGACCTCTGAAAGAGCCGGTCCTGCCAGCAAGAGCGCCAGTGCGCTCACCAGGGAGAGTTGTTTCATCTTCTTGTTCATGGTGGGGATGGGGGTGGGCCGACCTCCGCTTCCGAACCGACCCCGCGGAGCAAAAGCCCGCCTGGTCTGGCTTCGGTGGCCAGAGGTGACGTTCACATCTTTCTTAGGCGACGGAGACACTTTCAAGGGGCCCCCAACCAGCACGGGGCTCACGCCAAGCCATGGCATTGATTGCCGGATCGTTTACAATTTCGCCCGCTTCGTTCAAAACGAGCTTTTTCCCGGCTCGCGCACAAAGATTGCCGAGCTGAATATTGGCCGTCATAGGGCCGGCGTACGAGAAATTGGATTGGCTGAACTCACGAGGCTTCTCGCCCTTGCACGCCATAATGAATTCCACGTGGTGGCCGGGAGAGCGTTCCAGCAATTCCGGGGGGCGACCAAACTCCTGCCGCCGGGTGTTGGGAATGACCCGGGGGCTATTCCAGTAGTCACCTTGCACCAGCATCTTGCCCTTGGTGCCGATGATGAGATTGCCCGTCCGCGGCAGCTTGACGTTGTCGATCTTCAGTTCTTCAGGCGTTTCCGGCTGGAAGGGTCGCCCTTTTTCATCCTTGCCCTCGTACCAGAAAGTAGCGAAGCCGGGGCGGTCGGCGGTCGCGCGGTAGGTGCTCTTCACCACCATGCCGGCGGGATACTGGTCTTGGACCGCGCCTGTCATTTTGAGCGGCTCGGCGGTTTCCGCGTAGCCGGGGTTCATGATGGCGTAGATACCGTCGGTGGTGTGGCAAGCCATGTCACCCAAGGCACCCGCTCCGAAGTCGACGATTCCCCGCCAGTTGAAGGGATGGTAGGGGCCACGCACCCGCCCATCTTTGGCTGGCTCGGCGCCCTCTTCGGGAGCCACAAAGGGCCGGGTGGGGGCGGAGCCAATCCAGGCGTCCCAGTTCAAGTAGTCGGGCACGGGAGAGCTGCCGGTCGGTCGGCTGCCCCCTTGAGGCCAAACGGGGCGGTTGGTCCAGGTATGGAATTCCAGGACGTCTCCCACCGCGCCGCCTTTGACGTATTCATAGGCGATGCGCCATCCGTGTTTGGCGTGCCCGTGATTGCCCATCTGGGTCACCACGTCTTTTTTGGCTTCATAAGCCTTGGTCAAGAGCTGGGCTTCGCGGACCGACCAAGTGAGAGGCTTCTCGGTGTAACAGTGAATGCCCATCGAGAGGGCCGTCATGGTGGGTGAGAAGTGGTTGTGATCGGGAGTCGTCACGAAGACCACGTCGATGTCGTCGCGATGCTTGGTGAACATCTCCCGCCAGTCCGTGTAGCCGGCGGCTCCTTCCCAACCCTTTTTCTTGAGCACGCCGTCCCAGACCCGAGTGTCGACATCAGCGAAAGCCACACATTGCAGACCCAGTTTGTGGCACTCCTTGGTGTGGGTGTTGGCTTTTCCGCCCGTCGCCACAAAAGCGACCTGCAATTTCTCATTCAAGCCTTGGCCTCGCACAATCGCGGGAAAACCAAAGGCGGCGGTGGCCGCTGTCGCGACAAATTTCCGTCTCGTGATGTTCATGTTTCTCGTCGTGTCAATTAGGGGTGGGGGGAAACCATATTCCCAGCGCGTCTGTTAGTAACGCATGCGAGGCGCTTCCTCATTCAAAAAAGACGCCTGAAATGGAGCCGGGGCTTCAAGAGTTTTCTCGCTTCAGCTCCTTGATCCGCCGCCGCAGCTTGACCTTGGTGGCGCTGCTCATACGGTCGATGAAAAGAATCCCGTTCAAATGATCGGTCTCGTGCTGGATGGCTCGCGCCAGCAGGCCATCCGCTTCCACTTGGATGACCCGCCCGTCCAGCAAGGTCAGCTGAGCGCGAATGGTGGTGGGGCGCCGGACCCCTCCCTGGATTTCTGGAAAGCTGAGGCAGCCCTCGTTTTCGCTTTCCCGGAGTTTCCCTCCCTCGATTTCCGGATTGAGAAAGGTGAGCGGCATCCAGTCTTCCAAGCTCGCCTCCTCGCCATCCACCCGGAAAACCGTGAAGCACTCGGGATCGTGGCTGACGTCGACGATGGCCAGTTGGATCGCCTGACCGATTTGCTGGGCCGCCAGGCCGATGCCGTCCGCGTCCCGCATCGTCTCGAGCATGTCCGCAGCCAGCCTGCGAATCTCCTCCGTCACCTCCTCGACCCGCGCTCCCTTCTCTCGCAGGACCGGCTTCCCGTAGTAGACGATGGGTAAAATCATGAGCCCGCTCCGGGCAATTCCACCCGGGTGCCCAGGTCTTTCACGTCGATTCCCGCCGCCCGCAAGGTTTCCTCCAGCAAAACGAGCGTCTCCAAGGTCACCTGCTTGTCCGCTTTGAGTTCGACCTGCACCTCGCGCCCGGCCAACGATTCCAAGCGAGCCGGCAGCTCCGCGATGGCCAAGGTCTCTCCCTGAAAGAGGATCTCCCCCTCCGCCGTCAAGGCCATCAGCAAGCGCCCGCCGGCCGTCGCCACTGGCCCGCTGCCCCCTGAAGACTGGGGCAACTCCAGTTGCACGAGCGCGATTTCCTCCTTCCAGGTCATCGTCACGATGAAGAAAATCAGAAGAATCGTGAGAATGTCGATCAACGACACGATCGGAATGGTCGGGCGCGCGCGGCGTTTTTGGTAAAAGCTCATCCCTGCTTGCGGCTGGTTTCTTGAAGAATGGCTTCCTGATCGGGGGCCAGCAGGCGATGCAGCACCTGGACCGCCACCACCTCCATCCGAGCCGCCAACCGCTCCACCCGAGTCGTGAAATGGGTGTGAAAAATCACCGAAGGCACCGCCACCGCCAGCCCGGCAATGGTCGTCAAAAGCGCCTCGGCGATGCCGGCCGCAATGCGGTCTTCTGCTCCACTTTCAGTGAGCGCCGAACCCTCGAGACCCCCGAACACCCCCACCAAGCCGGAAACCGTTCCCAAAAGACCGAGCAGAGGCCCGATCGTCGTGACCACCTCCAAAGCAGAAAGCCCCCACTGCAAGAAAACCACCTCTTCCCGAGCCCGCGATTCGAGAGCGGCCTGCGCCTCCTCCGGACCTTGCTGCTCGGAACGCAAAAGAGGCCGGAGAATGCGAGACAAGGTGGAGGGATGGCCTTCGATGGCCAAGGCCACCGCCTCCCTGTAACCGCCCCCCTCCTTTTCTTCAGCCCGACGAAGGGCCAGCAAAAGCGCCTCCGGCACCACCCGGTCCGCCTGGAGCGCCAGGAAGCGATGCACAATCAGCGTCACCGAGACCACCGAACAAGCCAGCAGCAGCCACATGAACCAACTGCCGGTCTCCAGAAGGTAGAAAAAATTCGACCCGCTCCCGCCATCGGCGGCCAGAAAGAAAGGGCTTGGCATCATCACATCAGAAAGTGGAATCGGAAGGAAGGCACCTCCATCGGCTCCCCCTCCAGCCACGCAAGCACTTCCTCGGGAATCGGCGGCACCTCCGCCCGCAAAATGGCCTCGAAAGTGATGTCTGTCATAATGGCATTGACCGTTTGCTTGACCTTGCGCAGGCCGGTCACCCTCCCGTCTGGCTGAATCGTGAAAGTCACGGCCAAAAAGCCCGAGGTCCCGAAATCCAGGCGGGAACGGACCCGCGGATGCCACTCTCTGGCAATCGCGTCGTAGACTGCCTTGCTGTAACGCCCGAGCGGCGTGTCCTTGGTATTAAGGGCGGGGCGGCCAAATTCGGCCAACTGCCCCCGGATCTCCATCTTCCGCTGGAAATTCTGAAAGGTGCTCTCCGCCGAAGAGGGTGACACCTTTTGAAAAACGGGCGTGACACTCGACTCCGCCGAGGCCTCCCGGAGCGGCTTCTCGCCCTCCTGCTCCGGGAGACCTTCCGACTCGCGCAAGGCGGGCTCCTCCACCTCCTGGGAATCAGCCGAGGCCAAAGGCTCGTTTTCCAAAGTCTCGATTTCCGGCAAGGCCAAGGGCGTCTCCTCGGGCGAGGAAGCGGGCGCGGGCACGTTCCTCACCCGCTGCTCCTGGGGTTCGAAAAGGGCCAGCGCCCCCCCTTGCTCCCGTTCCACCACCTCTCCCTCCCCATCGCTGAACTCTTGATCGCGCAAATGCGGCACCGGTCCCCGGTCCCCGGCCACCGCAGGCAACGCCTCCTCCCCCTGGAGGGCCGGATCCATGCTGGCCGCCACCGCATTCCGATCGGCTTCCAAATGGGTCTCGGGCGCCTCCTCCAGCGCCTCGACATCGTCCGGCTGAATGACCGCCTCGGGGGGGCGCAGCTCCGAAGGCTCCGGGAGAACTTCCTCCTCTTCCTCCACCGTCACCAAAAGATCGACCGCTGGCGAACGGCTAGCCGTCTCCCCCGGCTCCCCCCCCCCGCCGCGGCTCGCCAAAAAAGCCATGGCAGCCAGCAAGCCCAGATGCAGCAAAATGGCGATCAGGAGCGGCAGGACCAAGGCCGTTTGGCGGGGCGGGGAATCCACAGGGCAACGTAACGTCTTGGAGAAGCGACGCGCAACGCCCCATCTGCCCCTCATACCAAGCTGGAGAATTGGCTGGTAGAATGGCCGAGTGGATTTCGGGCCAGACCAAGGCGCGACGAGGGCACGTTGCAGGCACCGTAACCGAGGAGCAACGCAGGGCTGGCTCGAAAGACACCGGCTCTCCCTTCCCCGCGCTTCAGCGCCTCTTCCCCACAACACCTCCCCTCCATTCTTCCAGTGAATTCTGGAGCTTGGTATAAGGCCTCTCTTTCCAGGCACCAAGCTTCCTCCCCTCTGCCAGCTCCTTCTGAAAATCGTGAATCAGCCTGGCCGCTCCCCTGCCCCGGCCATCCGCGTCGTCCGCGCCCAATGAAAAAGGAACTGCTGCAGCCAACCCGCATGCGGCCCCAGCTCCCTCCGCGCCCAATCGCGCAGCTTCGGCATCGGCCACTTCCGCCGCTTCCCGCCCTCCAGCTCTCGCAGCACCCGCTCGGTCCAAACATCCACTGGAAAGACCTCGCTCCGCCCGTAGCCAAAGAGCAGCAGGCAATCCGCAATCTTCTCGCCCACCCCGTGGCACTCCGCGCAAAGTGCCCGACGCGCCTCCTCGGTCGGCCAGGCCTCCAGGCTCTCGAGCCAGCCCGGCTCCGCCACCAGCTTCTCAGCGGCCAGGGCCACGCTCTTGGCGCGATAGCCCAAACCCCATTCCCGCAGCTTGCCTTCGCCTGCCTCCGCCACCCGCTCGGGGGAGGGAAAAGCCCACACGCCCGAACCGAGCGGGCGCCCCAACTCCTGGCGCAGCCGCAGCGAGCACTGGCGGATATGGACCACCTGCTTGAGAGCCGACATCAGAAAACTCGCCAGGCACTCCCACAGCGGCTGACGCAGAATGCGCAAACCCGGAAAAAGCGCCATCGCCTCCCGCACAATGGGATCCTCCGCCAAGGGAAAGCCCCGCCGGACCTCCTTCAGCGAAAGATCGAGCGCGAAGTAGCGCCGCACCCGCTCGACCGCCCCGCGACTGCACCACAACTCCCGCGGCGAAGGCTGCTCCAGAAAAAGCCCCTCCTCCCCCAAGGCCCCCGCAAAGCCCTTCCCCGAAGCCTGCCAGTGAAAGGTCTGGCCCGAATCGAGGGTGGCCGCCAAATCCAGCTCGCCGGGACCCAAGGGAAGGGCCTCCAAGCCTGGCCTCCGGCTCACCGGATGAAGTAACTCAAATTCTCCAGCTCGACCGCCAGATCGACCGAATTGACCGCCACCTCATCGGGCACCTGCAGCACCGTAGGCGAAAAGTTCAAAATGGCCTGCACCCCCGCCTCCACCATCTCATTGACCACCTGCTGGGACTGCTCGCCGGGCACCGTCAAGATCGCCATCTTGACCTCGTTCTTGCGAATGAAGCGGGGCATCTCCGTATGCGCCAAAATGGGAATCTCCTCCCCGGCCAAATCCGGCCGATGGGGATCGGCATCGAAAGCCGCCAAAATCTCAAAGCCCTCCTTATTGAACCCGCGGTAATGGAGCAAAGCCGCACCCAGATTGCCGACCCCCGCCAAAATCACCGGCAGCAATCGCGCCCGCCCCAGCACATCGTGAAGCATATCGTGGAGCATCTCCACATTGTAGCCCAAGCCCCGCGTCCCAAACTGACCGAAATACGCCAAATCCTTGCGAAGCTGGGTCGACTTCACCCCAGCCGCCTTGGCAAGCGCCTCCGAAGAAACCGTCGCCATCTCATTCTGAAGCAGTCGTGCCAGACAGCGCTGGTAAATAGAAAGCCGGTAAATCGCTTTCTTAGGAATATCTTGCGCCGCCATTTTGTGAAAAGTCCCAAAGTAAATCACAAATGGCCAAGCGAGGTCAACACCGCACTCGTGAAAAATCACAAATCCCGGGTTTTCTCTCCCGCTAGCGGGGAAGAAACCCAAGCGGGAGGGACTCTCCAGGACGGCGTGGCCCCTCTTCCCCAGTCACCAAACTGCCTCCACCGGAGAACCCTCCTCATGGAACCTCCGATCTTTCGTCAAGACCGCCACCCCGTGCCGCAAAGCCGTCACCGCGATCATGCGGTCAGCAGGATCGCGATGCTCCCATTCCAGATCCGCCACCTGCGACCACGTTTCTCCGTCCACCGCCTCCACCCGCCAAAGCTCCAGCTGCCCCAAGAGAGGAAGCCACTCCCGCACAGGCCTCATCGGTTCAATCAGCCCTCGCCGCTCCTTCATCCGCAGCTCCCACAGACTGACCGCAGAGACAATCACCCTCTGTCCACTCTCCAACAGCGCCTTGGCCTGCGGGCTCAAACGGGCATCCCCCTCCAACCACCAGAGCAAAGCATGAGAATCCACCACCATTACTCGCCCACTTCCTCCCACTCCGTCTTTAAAGGCTCCAGCAAAATCGCCTCAGCGACTCCCGCCGTCCCCCTACCCCCGCCAGCACGGTAAGTCGCCAACACCTCCTCCACCCGAGCCGACCTTCCAATCGGTCGCACCTCCAGCACCTCTCGTCCCCGATCCGTCACGATCAAAGGCTCCCCTGTCTGCTCCACCTGACGAAAATACTCCAGCATCTTCGCTTTCAGCTTACCCTTGGAAACCAACATCCACCAAAGTGACTCCGATCGTGACTAGAGTCAAATGAGATTGCCGACTTCCGCTGGTCCGGACCGAATACCAAGCTACAGAATTGGCTGGTAGAATGGCCGAGTGAATTTTGGGGCAGACCATGGATCACCGCTTGCCCCCAAAAATCGGGAACCAACGCCGTTCCTCCTCCCTCTTCGGAGGGCTGGGGCGGGGGGGCGGGGCCACCTGGCGCACTTCCACCTTGCGGTGGATGGGGCAGTAGCCGCGCGGGGCGCGGCCTTGGGGCAGATTGAGGACATGGGCGTGGCCTTGGTCGCGGCAGATCGAGGTCGCCCGCAAGCCACTGAAGCGACAGAGCGTGACCCGCGTCATCGGCGCTTGGTAGCGGAAATCCTGGGCCGCGTATTTCAACTCCTCCGCCCGCTTCATGACGGCGGTCCAAACCGGCAGGGAAAGTCGGCTCCCGTAGCCCTTCCAGACCGTTCGCTTGGGCTCGTCCAAGCCGACCCAGACCCCGCAAGTCAGGCTGCTGGTGTAGCCCAGGAACCAGGCATCCCGGAAGTCGTCCGTGGTGCCCGTCTTGCCCCCGGCCGGTGCCTGGAAGCCGTGCCGGGTCCGGGCGGCCGCTCCCGTGCCGCCGTCCATCACTCGCTCGAGCGTCTGGGAAGCCAGGACGGCCGCTCCCGGGCTGGTGACCCGGCGGGTGATGGTGCCGGAGCGGTAGATGGTTTTGCCTTCCGAGTTTTTGATTTGATTGATGACGTAGGGGCGAAGTCGGACGCCTTGGTTGGGGAAGATGGTGTAGGCGCCGGTCAGGTCCCGGAGATTGCCTTCGAAGGTGCCGATGTAGGTCACGGGCGAGTCGGGGAGGTCTCGACTCCGCAGGCCGAGGCTGGCCGCCAACTCTTTGACGTAACCCAAGCCCGCCCACTCGCCGACCCGCACACTCATCGTGTTGCGCGAGCGCACCAAGCCGACCCGCGCCGGTTGCCAGCCGAGGTATTTGCCATCGGAATTCTTCGGGCTCCAGTGCTTGTCGAGGTAAGGGATTTCTCCGCGACCGATCGGCTGGTCGCTGATGAGCGTCTCCGGATGCAGGCCCCGCTCGAAGGCGGCCAGGTAGACGAAGGGCTTGAAGATGGAGCCCACTTGGCGGCGGGCGTGCAGCGCTCGATTGAACTTGCTTTCGGTGATGTCGCGCCCCCCCACAATGGCCAGGAGCCCACCGGTGGCGTTGTCGATGATGACGACTGCTCCCTGCATGTAGGCGGGGGCCTGGCCGCTGGCCTCGAAGTCGTACTCTGCCTTCCTCTGGTGCGGGTAGCCTTCCCCTTGCTCGATTCCGAGGAGCTGCTCTTCCAAGGCCTCCTCGGCCGCCAACTGCAAGTCGAGGTCGATGTCGGTGAAGATTTCAAGTCCACCGAGGTCGGCCTGCTCATCGTCCAGCAAGAGGTCGAGATCCCGACGCACCGCATCCATGGCGTAGGAGTCCAGGAAGACGCGTCGGCTGGGCGGCCGCACATGCACCCGCACCGCTTTGGCCGCTTCCGCCTCCTCGGCTGAGACCAGTCCGGCGTCTTGCATCCGATTGATGGTTCGCCGCATCTCGGCGTGGGCCGCCTCGAGGTCGTTGAAGGGAGAGAAGGTCGTGGGACTGCGGATGAGACCAGCCAGCATGGCGCCTTCGGTCAGCGAGAGGGACCGAGCCGGCTTCTCAAAGTAGGCTTGGCTGGCCCGCTCGATCCCGTAGAACCCGGAGCCGAAGTAAATCCGATTGATATACTGCGCGAGAATCTCTTCCTTGCTCAGCTCGCTCTCGATCCGACGGGCCAGAAAGACCTCGACCGCTTTCCGGTGGAGCGAGGTCTCGGTCAGCTGAAAGGCATTGCGGGCCAACTGCATCGTAATGGTGCTGGCGCCTTGGGTGAACTCCGCGTCTTGGAAGTTGCGAATGGCTGCCCGGACCACGCCCAGGTAATCCACGCCCTGGTGCCGGTAGAAATGCTCATCCTCGCGAGCCAAGAGCGCTTCCAGAAAATTCTCGGAAACTTGATCGAGCCCGATCACCACCCGGTTCTCTCCGTGGAGGCGGCCCATGACCCGATTGTGCCGATCGTAGACATTCGAGCGCTGGGGCATCTGGCTCAGCTGCGCCAGATCGAAGTTGGCTGCTTTGGCTTGGTAATAGGCCAGCCCGGCCGAGAGAAGGATGACGCCGACCAAGCTCACCACGCCCAGCATGAGGGTGACCCGCCGCCAGAAACTCTCCCTCTTTTTCCGACCCCCTTTCCGGCGGCCCGGGCGGGCGGGCCGTCGGCGATTGGTCGAACCCTTTCTCAAGCGGCTGACGTGTTTCTTGCGAGGAGGCATGGAGGAAGGAAAAAGGCGGTTGCAGCGATTTCAAGCGACAGGAAGGATGACGCGCTCATGGACGCCGCCGTGGAACGACTCCTCGACCTCGCCCTCGCCGAGGACCTTGGCAATGGCGATCTCACCACGGAAGCCTTCGTCCCGCAGGAGGCGCGCTCGGGCTGCCGAATTGTTTCGCGGGGAACAGGCGTGCTGGCCGGCATGGAAGTGGCCTTGGCCGTTTTGCGACGTCTCGAACCCGAGTTGGAAATCGCCGAAAAAGCCGAAGACGGCACCTCTCTCCGGCCCGGTCAAATCGTCTTGGCGGCCGAGGGCCGGACCGCCCCCCTCCTGACGGCCGAGCGGACCGCGCTCAACTTCCTGCAACGTCTCTCCGGCATCGCCAGTCTCACCCGACGCTATCGCCAGCTCGTGGCCGGCCTCCCGGTCCAGCTTTTGGACACCCGCAAAACCACTCCCGGCTGGCGCCTCCTGGAAAAGGCAGCCGTGGTGGCCGGCGGCGGAATCAATCATCGTATGGGTCTCTACGATGGGGTCATGGTGAAAGACAATCATCTGGTCTTTCTCTCTCAGGACGGGGACTTGCAGCAAGGCATTCACCGACTGCGGGAACGCCATCCCGGGATCCCGATCGAGCTGGAGGTCGATACCTTGGAACAATTGGAGCGGTTTCTTCAGCTGGAGGGAGTGGACGTCATCCTGCTTGACAACATGGAACCCGACACCCTCCGCCAAGCCGTCCAACTCACCCAAGGGCGCGTCAAACTGGAGGCCAGTGGCGGCATCACCGAAGAGACACTCCGAGCCAAGGCGGAAACCGGCGTCGACTTCATCTCGATCGGTGCGCTCACTCATTCGGCCCGCGCGCTGGACCTCAGCTTGGAACTCCATCCCCTGTGAGCCCTGACCTCATCCGAGCCTTCGCGGACTCACTCCCCCCGGACCTCCGCCTCCGCTGCGTCTCGCAAACCGATTCCACCAATCGGCAGGCCCGGGCCGAGTGGCAGGGACCTCCGCTGGCTCTCTTTGCCGATCACCAAAGCGCCGGTCGCGGTCGTCGCGGAAACCGTTGGTTCTCCCCGGCCGGTCACAGCCTGCTCTTTTCCCTCGCGCTGGCGCCCCCCACCTCCGCGGAAAGCTGGAGCCTCTTGACGCAAGCTGTCGGGGTGGCGGTGGCCGAACTCCTGCGCCAAGAAACCCGCATCCAAGCCTGCCTCAAATGGCCGAACGACGTGCTGGTGGAAGACCGCAAAATCGCCGGCATCCTCTTAGAATCGGACCTGCAATCCGGCCTCGTCGTGATCGGCATCGGGCTCAATGTCCTTTCCCAGAAAGAAGACTTCCCAGAAGAACTTCGCGAGAGCGCCACCTCCGTTCTCCGGGAAGCGCCCACGCTCGCCCAGGAAACCCATCCCCGCGAATGGCTGGCCGGGCAGCTCTTGCACCACCTTTTCCAATGGCTGGACCGCCCGGCCCAGACCATCCTGGCCACCGCCAGCGCGCAGAGCTGCTTACTGGATCGACTCGTGGAACTCCAGACCAGCAGCGGCCCTCGCCGGGGCCTCGTTCGCGGCCTGGGCCCCCAGGGCGAACTGCTCTTGGAGGAAAACGGCACCCTGCACCCGATCCTCCAAGCCCACGAAGTCCGCCCTCTGCCTTCCACTTATTTTTGAAAGCAAGCTGCCCCATCTCGTTGGCCCCCACCCTCAGAGTGAGAGAGGGAGCCCGAAGGTTTCCCTTGGCAAGCTGGCCGAACGCCCTCTACTTCAAGCGGGCCTGACCCCCACTCCGCCATGATTGGATCCCCGGAAGAATACAAGGAAATCCAGCTCTTCGACCTCGAAGGAGACGCCTCCAACCGTGATTTCTACAACAAGCTTCTCCGAGGCACGACCCACAAGCTGAACAACCAAATCGCGGTCATCGACGGCTTCTCCAGCCTCATGAAAATGACCGACCATCTGGACCCCTCTCTGGTAGAGAACCTCGATCACATCAAAACCGCCTCCACCTCGGCCGCCAGCCTGGGCGAACGCATCCTCTCGGCGGGGGGCTGCACGCGGGTCCAGCCGCAAATCGTGAAAACGGCCGACTACGTGGCAGGCATGCGCGCCGACCTCATCTTCCCGTTTGAACAAGCCGGCATCCACGTGCAGGTCAATGTCTCGGAGGGCCTCCCCGACATCCAGACCGATCCCTCCCGGCTGAAAGACGCCCTCCTTGAAACCATGCGAAACGCGGCCGAAGCGGCCGGGCCCGATGGCGAAGCCGCTCTCGACGTGGTCGGACCGGCGCAGGGCGGACCAGGCGGCCAGGGCTGGGTCGACATCATCATCCGCAACACCGGTGAACTCATTCCCAAGGAAAAGTTGGAAATCATCTTCACCCCCTTCTTCAGCAGCAAAGACAGCACCCACTTCGGCCTCGGCCTGACCATCGCCGCCATGCTCTTGACCCAACTCGGCGCCCGCATCCGCATCAAAAGCGACGAGCAAATGACCACCCTCTGGATGAGCGTGCCCGTGGCCTAATACTAAGCTGCAGAATTGGCTGGTAGAATGGCCGAGTGGATTGCGGACCGTTTCCGGCTCGACCCGCCTCTCCCCAACCCGCCAAAACGTCCTCCAAAAGACCGGCTACAACTGAGCCAAGGCCTCTCTCACCACTTCCGCCGTCTTGGTCATCTCCATGTCCCCGTGGGCCAGCGAAATGAAGCCGGTTTCAAAAGGAGAGGGGGCAAAGTAGACTCCCTTCTCCAAACACGACTTGAAGAACTTTTGGAAGGCGGCCTGGTCGGCTTTCTGGGCTGATTCCAAATTCAGGACCGGCTCTTCGGTGAAAAAGAGACAGAACATGGAGCCAAGTCGATGGAAGGTGTAAGAGCGTCCCGCGGCCGCCAAGCCTGAGCGGACCGCCTCCTCCAGCATCGCCCCCAGCTCCTCCAAGCGCTGGTAGGCATGGCGTCGGTCCAACTCGCGCAATTGGGCCAGCCCAGCCGCCACTGCCAAAGGATTGCCCGAAAGCGTGCCCGCCTGGTAGACGGGACCATCGGGCGCCAAGTGATTCATGATCTCGGCGCGACCCCCCAAAGCCCCCACCGGCAAGCCGCCGCCGATGACCTTGCCCAGGGCCGTCAAATCGGGCCTCAGGCCCATTCGTTCTTGCACCCCCCCCTTTGCCACGCGGAAGCCGGTCATGACCTCGTCGAAAATCAGAAGCGAGTCATAGCGGCGGGTGATCTCGCGAAGAAACTCGAGAAAGCCCTCTCGCGGCGGGATGAGTCCGGCATTGGCTGGGAAAGGCTCCACGATGATGGCCGCGATTTCCGGGCCCCACTCCTGAAAGACCTGCTCGACCGCCCCGGGCTCATTGAAAGGAACCGTCAGCGTGAGTTCCGCGAAAGACCGCGGCACCCCGGCGCTGTCGGGCTTCCCAAAGGTCAAGGCCCCGCTTCCCGCCGAAACCAGCAGCGAATCGACATGGCCGTGGTAGCAGCCCTCGAACTTCAGAATGCGCTCCCGCCCCGTGAAGCCCCGCGCCAAGCGGATGGCGGACATGGTGGCCTCGGTGCCACTGTTGACCAGCCGGACCTTCTCCACGCTGGGAACCCAATCGCAAATCAAGCGCGCCATCTCCACCTCGGCCGGATGAGGAATGCCAAAGCTGACTCCGTCCTTGGCCGCCTGGTGGACGGCCTCGATGACCGGCAAAGGGGCATGCCCCAGGATGGCCGGCCCCCAAGTGCCGACGTAATCGATCAGCTCGCGCCCATCCACGTCCCAAAGCAGAGGCCCCTTGGCCCGCTGCACGAAAAAGGGCGTGCCATCGACGTTGCGAAACGCCCGGACCGGCGAATTGACTCCTCCAGGAATGACCCTCTCGGCATGCTGGTAGAGTTTCTGGGAGAGCGGGCCGGCCGTGTTGGATGATTGCATCAAGAAACGAAAACCGTTACGTTCGGGAAAGGGACGAATGGTTTCGCAAGCCCTTCCGTCCTAGAAAGGCCACCCTCTACCCAGACCCCACTCATGAACAAGATTGGATTTCTCGCCCTCGCCCTGCTTTGGCTATCCCTGCCCGCGCTCGTGTGGGGGGAAAGTCGCCTCCTGCGGGATGAAGAAGTCATCCTCTTAGAGGAATTCCTTCCCGAGGGAGAAAGCGTCAAGCTGACCCTGGATGAGCCAGCCCCCATCTTTTACACCCGCAAAGCGCAGCGACGTCTCGGCACGCTCGAAGCCCCGCAAGAAGTCGAACTCCTGGCCTTCGACCAATTCGGCTTCCGCATCCGCGGGCAAGCCACTCATGGACAAGTGGCCGGATGGATCGGGCAAAAAACCGCCAGCGGCTTGAGCGCGGAAGACGTGCAAAACCTGGCCAAGCTGGCCGAACGACGCAAGCTGGTCCGTGAACTCATCGCCAATCAGGAAGTGGCGCTCGGGATGACGCCCGCCGAATGTATGGAAGCGCTCGGCAGCCCCACCCGCCGAGCCAGCACGCTCGACGCCCAGGGTCGCTCCGAGCGCCTGGAATGGATCACCTACGAAAAAATCCCGGTCTACGGCTACGTGACCGACCCCTACACCGGCGCCGCTTACCGTCAGGTCATTGGCTACGACAAGGTGGAAACTGGGTTCCTTTCCGTGGCCTTCGAAAACGGGGCCGCCGCGGAAATCCAGGAGGAAAGCGAAGACACCAAGGACCGGGGGCAGCTCAAAATCGTCCCCCTCCCAGTGGAGTTTCCCTTCCGCCCCTAGCGGCCAGGCCCGCAGGAAGCCATCTTGACAGAAACGCCCAGGCCGATAGTTTCGTGGCCCTCTCGGGGGAGCGGCGAGGTAGCCAAGTGGTAAGGCCGGGCTCTGCAAAAGCTCTATCGCGGGTTCGATTCCCGCCCTCGCCTCCACCTTCCCACCCATGCGTGTGCTACTTCAGCGGGTCTCTCAGGCCAAGGTCGAGGTCGACGGACGGCTCATCGGGCAAATCTCCCAAGGTCTGCTCCTCCTCCTGGGAATCGAAGAGGCCGACACCGAAGAAGACATCGAATGGCTCGTCAGGAAAGCCGCTCGCATGCGGCTCTTCGCCGACGCGCAAGGCAAAATGAATGCCTCACTCCACGAAGTCCAAGGACAGGCTCTCATCGTGAGCCAATTCACCCTCCACGCCAGCACCAAAAAGGGCCATCGCCCCTCCTTCCTCCGCGCGGCCGCTCCGGCGCAAGCCCTTCCCCTCTATCACCAATTTCTGAAAACTTGGGAGAAGGAAACAGGGCGAGCCCCCGCCTCCGGCCAATTCGGGGCAGCCATGGAGGTCTCTCTGGTCAATGACGGCCCCGTCACCATCTGGATCGACTCCAAAGCCAGGGAATGATCCCAAGCTGGAAAAGAAATCAGTCCTTCAAACTCAGAATCGTCCCGCAGTAGGGACAGCGGCATCGGAGAGTGAAAACCGAATGAACGGCCAAACCACCCACGTAGCCCATCAAGGGCAACTTGGCCGCTTGGCGATCTTTTGGAATCCTCTTGGGCACATACAAAGGCTGGCGACAAACCCGACACTTAACCGGGACCGCCAAAATCAGATACAGCAGCGCGCAGAGAAACAAGGCGGCCGAAACCCAAACGGTCCAGCCCCACTCCGGGCCTTGAAAGAGCATCGGCGTGAGCGCTAGGGCGGCCACCAAGAGGACCTGGCTCGCCAACGTGAAGACCCCCCCAAACCAGACCTTCATGGGATGCAAGAGCGCCACGCCCCGGATGCGCTTTTCTGACTCGCTCTCGCTTTCGATCTTGTGCTTGGCAGCGATGGGGGCCGACTCCGCCTTGCCGGGGACCGGTCCGCGGTGCTCGAGGGCCGGCAGGGGCGCACTCTCTTTTTGCACCTCGTCCATGCGCTTGACCCGGGAAAGATCCAAGCCCACCGCCCGTTCATCCTTTCGATTGAAAGGCAAGTGGCTCTCGGAGGCTCGCTGGCCGCGCTCAAAGCTGGAGATATCGAAATCCACCACCTCCCGCTCCACGAAGACCTCCCGGTCCTCATCGAGATGATCGAGGTAAATCACCTCAGAAATCTTCTCCAGCTCCAGGGGGGACTCCTCCGCCAAGGCGATGAATTGCGCCCTGGGCGCATGTCGCAAAACCTCGAGCAGTTCCTCATCCTCCTCGGGCCTCGGCTCAGCTGGAGCCGCCCCGCTCGCTTCCTGGGACTCAGCAGAAACCTCCTCCCGCCAGGAATCAATCTTCTCGCGACTAGGCAGCTCCTCTCCTTCCTGGAGGGCGTTTTGCAAAAGGGCCTCCAGCTCTTCAGCCGACTTCTCCTCCCAAGACGAATCCCTCTCCAGACCAGCGCGCGCCAAAAGCTGGCGTTCGGATTCGGAAAGCGAATGGGGGTCGGGGGGCAAAGTGGGGGAAGGCTGGGAGCGCCTAGCCTAACGAGGCCAGCTGTTCCTGCAAGCGCTGGCGCTTGTCCTCCCAATCCGCCAACCGGGCGCGCTCTTGCTCCACCACCTCGGCCGGCGCTCGGTCCACGAAGCTGGCATTGCCCAGTTTGCCCTGGCACTTCTTGACCTCGATCTCGGTTTTCTTGAGTTCCTTGGAGAGCCGTTCCCGCTCCGCTTCCAGATCCACGAGCCCCTCCAAGGGAAGAAAAAGCTCTCCCAAATCGGTGACCGCGACCGGCGTTCCTCGCTCCGCTTGGTAGGTCGGGTCGACCACCACCGCCTGAGACTGGGCGAGCGAGGCCAGAACCGCCGACTCCCCCGCGATCCAATCCTCCTCCGTCTTGAGGACAAACCGCACCTCCCGATTGCTGGCCAAATGGTACTCCGCCTTGAGATGGCGGGCCTGCCGCACGGCTCCATAGATTTTGGCGACCCGCGCTTGCGCCCCCCTTTCTCCCAGCGCCGCCGCCGCCTTCTCCTTCTGAGGCAGGCAACGCCGCATCAGAAACTCGCCCTCCTGACCGAAACCAAGCAAAAGCCATAATTCTTCCGTCACGTGGGGCATGAACGGGTGCAGTTGCATGAGAAAGCGCGGCAAGACGGTGTCGATCACGGCCAAAGCCTGTTCCCGACGAGCCGCTTCCCCGGCCCCTCGCAAGTCCTCCTTGATCGATTCCAGATACCAGTCACAGAACTCACTCCAGAAAAACTCATAGAGCTGGGCCGCGATCTCATTGAAGCGATATTCCTGGTAGGCGGCGGCCACCGCCTGCTCCATGGCGTCCAATTTCGCGAGGACATCCAGCCCGTAGATCGGGCAGAGAGCTGCATCCAAACGGTCCGCCATCAGTCCGTCCCCTTGCATTTGGCGATACCGGCAAGCATTCCAAAGCTTGTTGGCAAAGTTCCGGCCCTCCTCGATCTGCTTCTCATCGTAGCGGACATCCGTCCCGACCGGGGCGATCCGCATCAGCCCAAAGCGCAACCCATCCGAACCATACTCCTCCATCAACAAAAGTGGATCGGGGCTATTGCCGAGGCTCTTGCTCAATTTGCGACCTTTTTGGTCGCGGATGAGCGAGGTGAAAAACACATTGGCGAAGGGCTTCTCTCCCCGAAAGCGAAAGCCCGCCATAATCATGCGGGCGACCCAGAAAAAGAGAATGTCCGGACCCGTCACCAGATCGCTCGTGGGGTAAAACTTCTTCAAGGTCTCGTTCTCCTGGTCGACCCTCGCCATGGTGGCAAAGGGCCACAGCCAAGAGCTAAACCAAGTATCGAGCACATCTTCATCCCGGACCCACTCGCCCTCGTTCTCGGGAGGGTCGATGCCCACATGAATGACCCCGGCTTCCAAATCCTTGAGATCGAGCGACTCCGCCTCCCGCAGCGCGGCCGCCTGGTCCGCCCGATACCAAACCGGGATCTGATGCCCCCACCAAAGCTGACGGCTGATGCACCAGTCCTGAATGTTCTCCATCCAGTGGGCAAAGGTTTTCGCCCACCGGGCCGGGCGAAAGGCGATCGCTCCGCTGGCCACCGCCTCGGCCGACTCCTCCACGCAGGGATATCTTAAGAACCACTGCATGGAGAGCCGAGGCTCAATCGGCACATCGGCCCGCTCTGAAAACCCCACATTGTTGTCATATTCCTCCACCCGCAGGAGAGCGTCCCGCTCCTCCAGCATCTCGGCCGCCTTTTTGCGGGCCGCAAAGCGGTCCAAGCCATCCAGCTCCGGCACCTCAGGACAATGGATCTTTCCGTCCGGGTGCAAGACATCGATGATCTCCAAATCGTGCCGAGTGCCAATGTCAAAGTCGGCCGGATCGTGCGCCGGGGTGATCTTGAGCGCGCCCGTGCCGAACTCCTGGTCCACATACTCGTCGCCGATGACGGGGATCTCGGCCGCCGGAAAAGGCCGCCGCACCTTCTGGCCGATGAGCGAAGCGTAGCGCTCGTCCTCTGGATGAACCGCCACCGCCACATCCCCCATGAGGGTCTCCGGCCGAGTGGTTGCGATTTCCAGGAACCGGCCCGGCTGTCCCACCACCTCATACTTCATGGTGTAGAGCTGGGAGCGCTGCGGCTTCATGATCACCTCCTCATCGGAAAGCGCCGTCAGCGAGACCGGGCACCAATTCACCATCCGCTTCCCCCGGTAAATCAGCCCTTGCTCAAAGAGATCGGTGAAGACCTTGGCCACCCACCGGCTGTAGTCCTCGTCCATGGTGAAGCGCTCCCGCTCCCAATCACAAGAGCAGCCCAGGCGCTTGAGCTGCTGGATGATGATGCCGCCATACTCCTCCTTCCAAGCCCAGACTCGCTCGAGAAACTTCTCTCGCCCCAAGTCCCGGCGGGTCACCTTCTCCGTCTTACGGAGCTCCTTCTCGACCCGCGTCTGGGTGGCGATGCCGGCGTGGTCGGTCCCCGGCAGCCACAAGACCGCCTTGCCCTCCTGCCGCGCCCGGCGGGCCAAGATATCCTGGATGGTGTTGTTGAGCACATGCCCCATGTGGAGAATGCCCGTCACATTCGGCGGGGGGATCACGATGGAAAAGCCTTCCTCCTCGGCCGACTCCTCCCCCCGGAAACAACCCGCCTCCAACCAGCGCGCATACCACTTCCGCTCCACCTCGACGGGCGCGTAGGCCTTCGACAGTTCCGACATGCGCGGATACTTGCCGCGTGCCCCCTTTTTGTAAAGCAGGCGTTCCCCCGAGGAGCGCTCCTTGGGCGGGGCGGCAAGCGGCATTGCGGAAATGAATTTCGCTGACAAGGTTTCCGTCCCACTCCGCCTCGCGATGTCTCGCCTGTCTTCCCCCCAGCTCGGCCTGCCCCTGGCCATCGCTCTGGCCCTCCTCTCGGTCCTCCCCCCGAGCCAGGCCCAGGACTTCGAGTGGAAGATCATCCAAAAAGACAAGCGCGAGTTCGTGAGCGGCAAAAACGTGGCCCGCTTCTACGGCTTCCCCAAATACGGCCTCGCGGGCCAGGAAGTGGTCTTTCGCTCCCAGTCGATTCTCATCCAGGGCCAACTCGAATCCAAAGACCTCTACATCAATGGCGTCCGCTTCATCCTGAACGACGCCCTCCAACTCCACCAAGGGAAGGTTCTCCTCTCGAAGCTCGACCTCCTCAAGCTCATCAACCCCGTCTTACGGCCCAATCTCATCCGCACGGCCACCCCCTTCAACACCGTCATCATCGACCCCGGCCACGGCGGAAAAGACAAAGGCGCCATCGGCTACTACGGCTTGGAAAAAGACTACAACCTCAGCCTCTCCCTGGCGGTGGGAAAAGAACTGCAACGGCTCGGCTTCAAAGTCCTCTACACCCGAACCAAAGACATCTTCATCGACCTCGAAGGGCGCGCCGAATATGCCAACCAACAGG
Source organism: Verrucomicrobiota bacterium (assembly GCA_039027815.1). NCBI lineage: Bacteria > Pseudomonadati > Verrucomicrobiota > Verrucomicrobiota bacterium. Next base: position 3,362 of record JBCCJK010000002.1, on the reverse strand, counting down.
ACAACGCCATCTTCCTAAGCATCCACCACAATGCCTCCAGCCGGAAAGCGGCCCGCGGGATTGAAACCTTTGCGCTCGCGCCCCAGGGCGCCTCCTCCACCAACACCGGGCGGCTCGACCTCAAAAAACACAAAGGCAACCAGCGCGACTCCGAAAACATCGCCCTCGCCACCGCCATCCACAGCCAGGCCACCCGCCGGACCCAGGCCGAAGACCGCGGGATCAAGCGCGCCCGCTTCTCGGTCATCCGCAATGTCGAAATCCCCGGCATCCTCTTCGAAGCCGGGTTTCTGACCAACCAAGCCGAAGCCAAAAAAGTCCACACCAGCGCCTACCGCGCGCAACTGGCCGCGGCCATCGCCCAAGGGGTCCTCAACTTTCGCGCCGCCATCACCTCACGCTGAAGCCCGGCACCTAGCGAAGACTCCAAAAGATCCAAATCCCCAACAGAATCAGCCCCGTCCAAAGCCAAACCGGATGAAGGCCCAGGCTGGGCTTCTTCCCCTCACCGAACTCCCGGCGGACGAAGTCTTCGTAATCGAAATCCTCCTGCGGCAGATTCAAGCCATCCAGGGAGCTGGGCTGCTGCCAACCTTTCCGAGAGCGGGACTTCCTCGGACTGGAACAATGTGGGCAACCTTGTGGCCCGATCGGCACCTCCCGACCACAGGCCGGGCAGTGAAAGGTCTGGGGCAGCTCCTCGTCTTTCATCAATCGAGCGCTTGGAGAAAGCGTCGATAGAAGACTACGCCCGCCTCCAAATCCTCTACCGCCAAAAACTCGTCCACGGTATGCGCTTGGGCGATCGAGCCCGGCCCAGCCGCCACGCTGGGAATCCCGGCCTCCGCCAAATGGGCCGCATCGCAGAACCAAGGAGCGTGCGTCAGCTCAGCCCCCAAACCTGCCAGCGTTTCCACCCAGGGATTCGAATCCTCCACCGCCAAAGGAGGGGCCAAGGTGCGCTCCTCGATCCGCTCGAAGTCGATTCCCACCGACTCCATCCACTCGCGAAGCAGGCGCTCGGCGCCCTCGCGATGAAGCGCGGGCGTGGTTCGGAGATCGATGACCAGCTCGCAGCGATCCGGCACAATGTTGGGTCGCTTCCCGCCCTCGATCAGCGCCACGTTCAAGCGAGGTCGACCCAAAACAGGATCGGCAAAGCGGGCCAGGCTCGGACCGAACTCCCTCTCCAAGCGAAGCGCGCCCTCAGCCGCTTTCAGGATGGCATTGACTCCGCGGGAAGGCTCGGAGGCGTGCGCCGCGCGACCGGTAAAGGAAATCGCCCCCCAGAAACAGCCCAAATGACGCCGCACTACCTGGCACTCGGTCGGCTCACCCACCAGCGCAAAATCGAAGTCCGGGTAGCGCTTGGCGAAATCGCGGGAGCCCGGCTGCCGGCTCTCCTCCCCCATGAAAGCGGTCAACCAAACCTCCGTCGACTTCTTACGCAGCCCCTCCTTCTCCAAAAAAAGCGCCCACAGCATGGCCGCCAGGCAACCCTTGGTATCGCTCGCCCCTCGCCCCCAAACCTTGCCGTCCCGCAGCTCCCCCGCAAAAGGCGGCACCGTCATGCCCCCCACCCCGACCGTGTCCAGATGGGGAGCGAGCGCCACTCGCTGGCGGGGAGGGCGGGCCGTCGGAAACCGGGCTAAGAAATTGGGGCGCCCTGGCAGCACCTCTTCCACCCGCCACTCCACCTCCCAAGCGCCCAACCAAAGCGCAAGTTGTTGGGCCAGAGCCTCTTCTCCCGTCCGCTCCGTCCCCGGGTGATCCTCGGGATTGACGCTCGGGATTCGGACCAACTCTTGCAGGAGGCGGACGCAGTCGCCGGGGAAGGAGGATTCCATGGACCGAGCCTATCGCGAACGGCCCGGGAGGCCAGGGCCAATCGAATCCATCGCCTCTCGATTCTCCCATTGACACGACGAAGAGCAGCGCCCTACACTACCGGCCGAGGTCGTGGAAATTCCTTCCCCGCCCCAGCCCCCTTCCCCATGAGTGATCAGGACAAAAATCCACCCAGCGAACAGACTTCCTCCGTTCCGCTGAAAAAAGAAACGGTTCGCATCACCCTGAAAGCGAACCAAACGCCTTCCGCTCCCGCCCCCCCCAGCGCCCCCACTCCTCCTCCGGCACCCACCCCGCTGAGCAAGGACACGGGCGTCGTCCCCCCGAGCCCTCCCCCCGCACCCGCCGCGCCGAAGCCGGTGGCCGGGCCTCCCAAAGTTGGCGGAGCACCGACCATCCCCTTGCGCAAGCCGGCCGCGGGAGCCGGCGCCCCCCGCACCGTAGCCCTCAAGACCGGAGCGGCCGCCCCGGCCCAGCCCGGTGCCCCCCTTCCTCAGGCCACCAAACGGCTTGACCAAACCCAGCCCCTCGGCAAAGCGCCCGCCGCCGCGGCCGCCACCGCCAGCTTCGCGGACGAGGAGGACGAAGAAGAAACCGAAGGCGCCGCCTACCTGGTGGCGGCGGTCATCGTCTTTTGCCTCTCGGCCGCCGTTCTCGGCCTCGAAGTCGTCAATTATCTGGCCGCAGGCAGTTGAAACCTCTTCCTTCTTCATTCCTACTTCTTACTTCCCCCTCCCCATGGCTCTTCCAGCAATTCTCCTCATCCTCGCCATCGCCGTTTTGGCCATCCAGCTCTGGACTTCCCTCGGGTAAGTTCCTCAGAAGTTGCTCCAAACCGTTGGTGGGAATAAGACCAGACCTCTCCGTCTCCCACAAATCTGAAACCGCCCGGGTTCCACCGGGCGTTTCTTTTGCCAACCCAACGTAACTCACCCACATGTCTACCGAACTCACCGTCACCGCCACCCAGGAAAATTTCGCCAGCGAAGTGAAAGAAGCTTCGCTTCCAGTGGTCGTCGATTTCTGGGCCGAGTGGTGCGGACCCTGCCGCATGCTCTCCCCCGTGCTTGACGAAATCGCCGAAGAAAAAAAAGACACCGTCAAAGTGGTGAAACTGAACGTGGACGACAACCGCGAACTGGCCGCCGAATACAGCGTGCGCTCCATCCCCATGCTCCTTTTTTTCAAGGGCGGTGAGGTCAAAGACCAAATCACCGGTGTCGTCCCCAAGGAAGAAATCACCAAGCGACTCGACGCGCTGGTCTAAGCATCGAGCCGCTGCCTCGGACCAAGGCCTACCCAACCGTCTCAGAAAGCCCTCTCCCGGCCCATCCCGCACTTCGGGAGATGGGCCGTTCTGCTTCTCGGGCGGGTTATACCAAGCTGCAGAATTGGCTGGTAGAATGGCCGAGTGGATTTCGGGCCAGACCAAGGCGCGACGAGGGCGCGGTGCAGGCACCGTAACCGAGGAGCAACGCAGCGCTGGCTCGAAAGACACCGGCTCTTCCTTCCCC